>NZ_CALDDG010000111.1 GCF_937936435.1 uncultured Sulfuricurvum sp.
CTGCCATCGTTCTTTAGACATCACCTCGCACTCGGCAAAGCGGATCAGGCCGTTAGCGGTGAGCTCATCCAGAGAAAACGGTCCGACCATGTCGTAGGGTGCTTCGAGCCAGGCGAGACTCGCATCCGTATCGATCCGCCCGATTGTGACGAAATCGCGAATTCCGATCGATCCGTTCCAGATGATCCACTCTATATCTTCGATCTCTTCTAAGTATTCTTGCATGCTCTTTCTCCTGCTGTGGGATAAAAGGATTTTTATTCCTAATGCAAAATATGTGCTACAGCGGTGGAACGCTAAATGAATATCGACATTAAAAAGGGTTTCTATGGCGAAAAATACCACTCCACCGAAGGTCATCCTGCTCAAGGGCAACGGAGGGATCACGGTCAACAACGAGATGATGGAACTGCTCACGATCACCCTTGCACACGGATGTATCGGTTTGCCGCTCAAATCGTTGTATGCCGAGAACGTCTATATCGTAAAGGACAGAGAGACATTTTGGGAGATACACAAGCAGATCAAGGAAAAACCGTGCTGTTTCGTTCATGCCATCGACGGACTGGATGAAGAAGATATGACACGGATCAAAGCGCAGAGCATTGCTTTTATCTAACTCTGTTAGAGTATCCCTGGTGGATGCTTTCGGCAGGATTAAAAAATAAAATCGGTCGAGAGGAATGAAGAGCTTCTGTCTCTTACAATCGAGCGTATAAGGTCGCGGTTGCCGTCGGTCTCTTTGGCGGCGACGAGGGTTCGGATGGTAAAAACGCGCAGAGCGTCTGAAACCGAGAGCGTCCCCTCCGCCGAATCTTTCCGCCCGCTGAACGGGAAAATATCCGGTCCTCTTTGGCATTGGCTGTTGAGATTCACGCGGCACACCTGATTGACCAGCGGATCGATCAGCTCTGCGATACGGTGGGGGTCGGTGCCGAACAGGCTCACCTGCTGGCCGTAATCGGATTCGATGACGTACTCCATGGGTTCGGAGATGTCGTCGAATACGACGATCGGTACGACCGGACCGAATTGCTCTTCCGTATAGAGACGCATTCCCGGACGGACAGGATAAACGATGACCGGGAACATATAGGTGTGCTCATACCGATTCTGGGCGGGATTGAGAATACTCGCCCCCTGATCGCAGGCGTCCCGGACGAGTTCGGCGAGATGTACCGTTTTATCAAATTCCGGAAGCGGAGTGATAGATACACCGCTTTCCCACGGCATCCCTCCTTTGAGGGAGGCGACGGCGGCAGAGAATTTTGCGTTGAACTTATCGACGATCGAACGGTGGACAAACAGGATTTTTAGAGCCGTACACCGCTGGCCGTTAAAGGAGAGGGCTCCCGACACGCACTCTTTGACGGCGAGATCGATATCGGCGTCTTCCAAAACGATTCCCGCATTTTTGGCCTCCAGCCCCAGAACGGAGCGCAGTCGATGCGGTTTGGGGTGTTGTCGTTTCAACGCATCGGCCACGCGGCTGCTTCCGATAAATGCCAAGACGTCGATTTTCCCCGATTGCATTAACGGCGTGATCACTTTTTCCCCCGCGCCGTAGACGGTGTTAACCACTCCTTTGGGGAAAGAGGCGCAAAACACTTCCAACAAAGGATGATGTAAAAGGACTCCGAGTTTCGGAGGTTTAAAGATGACGGTATTACCCATGATAAGAGCCGGGATCAGGGTAGCAAACGTTTCATTGAGGGGATAGTTGAACGGTCCCATGCACAAAACGATCCCTAGTGGCGAACGGCGGATCTGCCCGATGATCCCCTCTTCGATTACGAAGCGGGAAGAGAGACGGTCGAGTTCTTTGAGCGCATCGATCGTGGCATAGATATAATCGATAGTGCGGTCGAACTCTTTTTGGGAGTCCGGGAGTGTTTTGCCGATCTCCCACATCAGAAGTTTTACCACTTCATCGCGTTTTTCGCGCATGTCGTAGGCGAATGCTTCGACTCGGCTGATTCGTTCTTCTACCGACATGGTCGGCCACTCGCCGCGTCCGTAATTGTATGCTTTATGGGCGGCATCAAGAGCTTCTTGTGCATTATGCGCATCCAAAAGGGGATAGCTTCCGATACGTTTGCGTTCGCCTCCTTCGCAGATAGGCGAATAGACATCATGCTGTTCACCGCTCCATTCGCGGATTTCACCGTCGCAGAGGTAGCTGGTCTGTTCCAGCGGAACATCGATCCGCCACTGCGATGGTATGGTCTCATTCGAAGGAAAAAAATCCATAATATCCTCTTTTTCATGTGCGGACTGGTTCAAAACAGCGGCTATTCTAGCACACTAAAATCTACAAACGGGTATCTTCAAACCAAAATATGAATAAGTATTCATATATGAGTATTACATAGACACATAGAGGTTAAACACCCTTGCTGCTTCTATGCCGTCGTCATCTACAAATACACTGCCATCCGGTGCGACGTCAGCAATGATCTCGATTCTTTCATCAAGGCCGGTATAGACGATCAGATTCTTGTCGGTATCCACTGTTTTTGTAAATGTGAACCGGCTCGCAGTGAGAATGTTCTCCAGTTCAGTCGCATCGGAAAAATGTTTGAAGACGATCGACGACAACAATTTTTCCAAAGGCCCGAAATAGACTTTACAGTGGAGGGCATTTTTACGGCTTCGGCTGTAACCGAGGTTTTCTAACCGAACGATGCCACTTGATTCGATTTGTTTAAGCGTTTCGAAATCGACCTCTTGGGAAGCGTAGGCTTCGTATAAAGCGGTAAATGTTTCCATCATTAACTCCTCGTTAGAATGCCGGATGCATTTCATACTCCAGTAAACCAAAAGGGGACGTTATGGATTTTTTTTGTCAGGCATGCGATTTTGTGATCGATGTGGAGATGATAGCCGAGCTGGATGGGGGCAAATGCCCATCATGCGGAAAACTGGAAGGATTCGGAACCGTTCCGAAACATTCGATGCCGAACAGCGCGAATGCCCATGTATTGAATGATACGGATTTTTTAAATCAGGACGGCGCCGAATAAAACGAGAGCGATGATAATTTTTCCCATGTTTTCCCTTATTCTCTCAACCAAGAGAAGGCATCTTCCGTCGATTCGAAATAGTGCATCTTTGCATGGGTGAACCAGTTGCCTATGGTGACGGCGGTCTCTTCCCATCTTTTGTTTCCGACGAGGGCGATTTTAGTAAAGACTTTGTTGTATTTCAACCCGAATTTAAAATCGTCCCAGAGTGCATGAAGCTCATAGCCCGTAAACTCTAGCAGATCGACGAGAACCTTGACGTCCGGTTTGTCGATCCCCGCGAGAGCATTGTCCATCATGGGATTAAGCAGTTCGTAATCGCTGTGCGTGAGTTTTCCGACTATTTTCATTGTTACCGTGAATTCGTTTTCGCTTTGATCGATCGTGATGTCGATAGCATGTGATGGCATGGCAGACTCCTCATAGTGGTATAGGAGTTATTGTAGCATATCGTATTGTATAGCGGAATTCGGTATCTTCTCTCGCTAAAGAGAAAAGCATAGAGAAGGTTTAAAATGCGGGGCAAGGGAAGGGTATAAAAAGTACTGCCCCCTTTTTTTCTATCTTAATTAACGGTAAAGTGCTGTCTCGTGACTACGCCCCAATACGGATCGTCGTAGGACGCTTCGGTATAAACCGTTTCATCAAAGTGTTCAATCGTTTTACGCCAAAAAACGGTGGCGTATTCGGCTCCTCGAATCTGTTTGATCTCCCACTTTCCGGGATAGTTTTTCCAAATAGTGTGGGCAAACCGCATTCCGACGGTATTTTTTCGAAAATACGGAAGGATGTAAAACTCGCACACCTCATAGGTTTGAGCTTCTTTTGAACAGATCGCGGCGATTCCGGCAGGGAGATCGTCGATGATAAGCAAAAACCCCAGAGTGTCGTCTCCTAGACGAGTATCGAGTTCGAACAGACCCGACGCATTCGGTTTTTTGCCCGTGATCGGTGAGAACTCCGCTTCATAGTACTGCACGAGGTTGTGATAGATATGCGAATTGGCATCGGTAACAGGGATTATTTTCATAGGTTTTAGCAGTACTTTTTTGAGGCGAATTGTAGCAGAAGTTTTTATCCCCGATTTTAGTTCGGAAGTGCGAGAAACAGAAATCGCAAATTTGATTCTCTTGCAAATTTTAATAAAAACAAAAGATATTGTAATTATAATTGGTTTTTAATATTAAATAAAATTAGTTCCTTCTCTTTGGAACGTAAAAAGGCTTCATCATGAATACATTGGAGTGGTTTAGTCATTTGGAAAATATAAACGGCAGACAGATAGTGGCAAAAATGTTTGCTATCGGTGCATGGAAGATCGATTTTCATGAAAACTCACCGACCTTTGTTTGCTATGCGGAACGAGAGTGTAAAACGTGTCCTAATTGTTCAAAAGAGCGGTGTTTGTGTTCCATCGAAAGTACGGAGAAAATCAGCCACTCGTTATATCATAAACAGATGTTAATTTATTGCTCGGAGTTCATGGAGTTTTGTTAATGAATGTGGAGTAAAGGGAAGGGAATAGAAACGTATTCTATTCCCTTTTAGAAGATTTATTATTTGTTCAGCTCGTTATCTTTCCAGTATTTTGTCCCCTGAATCGTCGCTTGCAGTGCCAAACCGTTTTGAGTCAATTTATAAAGCCGAATTCCCGGTGCGACGGTAATGGCTGCACCGTATGCATCCCCTTTATCCGCAAGTTTTGCGGCGGCATCCGCTTGAGCGTTTGCTTCCCATCCCTCATTTACAAATCGCTCAAACACCTCTTTGTTTTCGAAGAGAAAGACGGCTCGGAAATCTTTGATCCCCAGTCCGAATCCTACTCCTCCGGAGGCCATATTCATATAGGTATTCATGCCGCTGCCGTTGACGTGGGCCACTCCCGTCCCTCCTTCGGCGGAGAGGAGAACGAGGTTTACTCCGACATTGCTAAATGCTGCATATCCGTAGGACTTGGCAATCATCTCTTTAGCTTCCGGTGCGTGTTTGTAGAGCAACTGCAAAGTCTCGTTACTCGTCTGTAGACGCTCTGCGCGTTTTTCCTCCAATGTTTTTCCGCTCCAAAAACCTGAAAACATGATGATAGCTGCTGCTGCCCAAAACAGCATTAAAAACGATCGGGCGGATAACCCTGATCTTGGTATGATTCGTTCCATAACTTCCCCTTTCATAGTGACTTTTGACTGTACCTATTGTATCTAAGATTTTAAAATCAATCATAGAATCAAGTATTTTCAAACAATATTTATTAAAAATTAAGTTTCTGTCGTTTTTTATCTGAACACATGCGTAGACAAAAATGTGTGTGTCTGACATCTCGTTATGAGTGTCCGACACAGCTTTTAGTGATCAATCTTATTGTGTTTGAGTCAGGTTCGGAAGCTCATTGGAGAGGATATCGAGATTCGGTAGCATGACGATCTCGATACGGCGGTTGAGCGCTTTTCCCTCTTTGGTGGCGTTGTCGGCGCGAGGCTGATACTCTCCATACCCTGCAGCCGAAATATTCTGCGGCATAACACCCTCGTCGATCATCAGATGAACGACAGTCAGTGCGCGTCCCGATGAAAGCTCCCAGTTGCTTGCAAAGCGGTCGTTATGAATCGGAACGGTATCCGTATGCCCCTCGATTTGGAAACGGCGCTCCGGCAGCTCTTTGAGGATATCGGCGATCTCTTTGAGCGTCTCGGTGCCTCCTGTACTTATCGTTGTGCGTCCGGTCGGAAAGAGGACGTCTTCGGGCAGGTTGATGACGAGGCGGCCGTTTTCGATCGATACCGTCAGTTTCCCCGCATCGATCATTTTTTGGAGCTTATCGACAAAGTGAGCATAGATTTCATTGCGTTTTTGGGTTTCCGCTTCGATTTGGCGAAGGGTATCGAGCTGTTTTTCGGTGAGGTTGAGCTTGGCTTGCAACTCTTGCAGTTTTGCTTGTTTATCGGATAGCTCCGAACGGCTGGTATTCAGGGATGATTCCAGTCGGTGGTACTCCTCGTCCAACTCTTTTTTCTTTGTTTGAAGTGCGTTGATCTCATCGTTATAGCGCTTGATCTCTTCTTGGTTTTTCTTGATTTGGAGCTGCTGTTCCTGAATGGTTCGTTGTGCCGAACCTAAAGCGGCCCGCGTGTTTTCGAGTTCTTGCAATGTCGCTTCGTGGGTTTTAGTGGTTACACACCCGGTACTGAGCAACATTACGCCACATAGGATGGATACGGTTGAGAGTCTCATGATCTTCTCCTTTTAATGGGGTAAGGATCATTATAACTCAGATAAAACAATGTCAAAAACCTGTCCTTTTCTTTTTAGAAAAGAACAGAACGAAAAGATAATAGAACCGTTTATACTTTTCTGTTTAGTCAGAAAAGTATGCAAAAGACCATACCGTGATCCATAAACGCTGCGTTCCTCTCGGCACGTCTGCCTCTGGAACGGCTTTTGGTGATGGATCACGGGGATTTATTTAGTTAGAAAATTTTCGCTTTTGCGAAAATAGATAGTGTTTGGTCTTTCCGGCATCCTCTAAAGCCGCGCGCGAAGCAGCAGTGCGAGAGTCGCGCGAGCGATTTGCCACAGGGACGAGGTTTTTTTGGTGACTTTTTTTGCCGGAACAAAAAAAGTGATAAGAGTTTTAAAAGAGTCGGAGAGTTTGTATTCCCAACGAGAACGTTGGGAACGAAGAAAAATAGAAAAGTAGGGAGTTATTTTGAAACGTAGGATGAGGGAAGGGGAATAAAAAAGTAACCTGTCCCCTTTTTCAAATAGTTCTTTAAGGATGAGAGAAGTGCTTCATATTTAATAAAATAGTTTATTTTTTATAGTTGAGATATTGTTTTTTCCAGCTTTATAATCACTTGCTGTTTTTGCTACAGTAAACTGATATCTTTTGTCATTTTTGAAAATCAATTTATGATGTTTTCCTTCTTCAGAGATTGTAAATCCAATATCTTGAAGTACTTGTTTGTCTCGTGGGCTTAATTTACTAAAGTTATCAAAAACTTCTTTTAATCCATCGATGATACGATTTTTATAGCCAGATATTTTGTTAGCATTGATAAGACTATTTAATAATAAGGCTTTGCGGCTTCCTTCTTCAGCATTTTGTAGTTCAGAGTGTAAAATTGTGATTAAAAGGTCATTATATTCATTTGGATATAGTTCTTCTTCTTCACCGGGAGTAAGGATTGAACTTTCGGTTTGCACTTCTTTATTGAGCGCATTAATATGAGTTCGTAGACGATTTATTTCCAATCCTAAGAAATGGATTTGCTCATTTTTTGCTTCTAATTCACCATCAAAAGTGAACATATATTCATTTAGCTCAGTTGAACCCTTGTCTCGTAGAAGTTTAATCTTTGTTTTAAAATGAAGATCTTTTAAATATGACCAAGTAGCTTCTCTGACTAATTGTTGGGACAATAGAGCTTCTTTTACTATGCGTGTTATGTCTTTTTCGAGATCACTTGGTGCTTGATATTTACCATAAGGAAATAAACGTGTATTACCCATTCCATACGGCCAGTAAATTCCAACTGCACCAAGATAAACATTTTGACGTGAGGTTAATTCCATAATCTTATATGAAAAAGCTCGATCTGGCTCAACAATGACATGGGCCATACCTGCTAAATGATGTGCAACATTTTCTGGATTAATATATGGTTTATTATCATCAGATACACTAATATATATTACTGGCATAATATTTGAAGTTTCGCTGTTAAGTATTTTTCTGACAAATTCAAGATCTTTTTCTTCTAAATAGTAGGCTTTATCCAATACTTTTAAATCGCCATCAATACCGCTTCCTAATTCATCAAGGATTTGTTTAACAATGTATGGTTTTTTTGCTTTAGGTATTTGTCTACTTGGAATTTCAGATGTCCATGATAATTGGAAAGTAAGATTATATTCATTGTTAAATTTTGCTCCAACAATTTCTGTAATCCATCTATCATCTTTCTCTCCTTTTTTTTCATAACGTATTCCTACACCTTCATATTCGTGATTAATACATCTAATTATATGAATGCTCTCATCGTTCAGTATTTTTAAAAATTCATCATCAATTTTTAAGAAATCACTTTTTTTAAATTTTGAATGCTGGCTTCCATCAAGCCATTTAACGCAATATCGATAAGTTGATCTAAAGTAGCAGTATTATTTACAGTAAATTGAGTTTGAAAAAGAAGCATATTAATTATTACCTTCCCATTTTTTTACATAATTATATTGAAAAAAAATAGAAAATGATATTTTTAATTGATAGGATCAATATTAGTACAATCCATTAAACTTCCCGCTTTCGCGGGAATGACGGGAGATAGATTCCGTATCTACCCTAAAGGGCACGTTAAGTACGGAATGACTTACAGCGCTTTCGCCATAATACGGTTAAGACGAGCAATAAACCCTGCGGTGTCCGCTAGCGTCTCACCCTCATAGAGTTTCGCCTGATCGAGTAATACATGCGCTGCATCGTCGATGAGGTTCATGTCTGCACTGTCAGAAAGTTTTTTGATCAACTCATGGTTCGGGTTGATTTGTAGGATCGGTTTCGGAGCCGGGAAATCCCCGCCCATTTGCCCGAACTGTTTCATCATCTGCGCCATCATATAGCCTTGGTCTTCTTTATCGACTTTCAGACACACGGCTGACTCGGTGAGATCAAAGGTCGTTTCGACTTTCGATACGTTTTCACCCAAAGCATTTTGGAGCTGTCCGACGAAGCCCTCTAGGCTTTTCGCTTTCTCTTCGTGCTCTTTTTTCTCTTCTTCGGACTCTTCGAGTTTCGCATCGGTGACGTTGACGAATTTATACTCATTGTACTCGGTTACCATCGGGAATACGATGGTGTCGATCTCTTCGTTGAGGACGAGTACGTCGATCCCTTTGGCTTTGAAACGCTCTAGGGCAGGGGAGTTTTTGAGCATAGAGAGAGACATTTTCGCCGTGATGTAGTAGATCTCTTTTTTCTCGGCGTCTACACCCTCGACGAATTTGCTGAACATCACCGGCTCATCAGAGTTCAGGGTGTTGAGTTTGAGAAGCTCTAGGATTTTCTCGCGATTACCGAAATCGCTGTAGAGACCCTCTTTGAGGACGTTTCCGAACTCTTTGTAGAACGTCTCGTATTTCTCGGTGTCGTTTTCCGCCAATTTAGCAAGCTCGCCCAACACTTTTTTAACCGATGCGTTTTTGATCTTCGCCATGACGCGGTTGCTTTGGAGGATTTCGCGGCTGACGTTGAGCGGAAGGTCGGCAGAATCGATCACCCCGCGCAAGAAACGCAAGTACGTCGGCATAAGCTCTTTTTCATCGTCGGTGATGAAGACACGGTTGATGTAGAGTTTGATACCGCTTTGGTAATCGACACGGTACAAGTCCATCGGCGCTTTGGACGGCACGTAGAAGAGGGTGGTGTACTCTAACGCACCCTCAGCCTTGTTGTGCATCCATACAAGTGGCTCGGAAGAGTCGTGCGCGATGCTCGAATAAAAGTCTTTGTACTCTTCGTCAGAAATTTCGGATTTAGAGATCGTCCAGAGAGCGTTAGCCTTATTGATTTGTTTGTTGACGATTTCGTTGTGACCTTTCTCTTCACCCTCTGCAGGTGCTACCCACTCCTCTTTGTCCATGAAGATCGGGAACGGGATGTGGTTGGAGTATTTTTTAACGATAGAGTCGATGCGGTGCGTTTCTAGGAACTCCGCTTCGTCGTCTTTGAGGTGCATGATGATCGTCGTACCGTGGCTGTCGCGCTCTGCGGGCTCGATATCGTATTCGCTTCCCGCCATGGATGACCATTTGTACGCTTGCTCTTCACCCGCTTTGCGGCTGATGACTTCGACTTTGTCCGCTACCATGAACGACGCGTAGAATCCGACCCCGAACTGACCGATGAGTTTGGAATCTTTTTTCTGATCGCCTGAGAGTTTTTCCAAGAACGCTTTGGTTCCCGATTTCGCGATGGTTCCGAGATTCTCTACGAGATCGGTTTCGTTCATCCCGATACCCGTATCGCTGATAGAGAGGGTTTTCGCCTCTTTGTCGATGACGATATCGATGCGCGGAGCGAAGTTGATTCCTTTGTAGTTTTCGTCGGTGAGGACGAGCATGTTTAGTTTATCAAGTGCGTCGGAGCTGTTGGAAACCAACTCGCGGACGAAAATCTCTTTGTTGGAGTACAAAGAGTGGATCATGAGGTGCAAGATTTGTGAGACTTCAGTCTGGAACTGATGTTTTGCCATGTGACTGTTTCCTTTAAATTGTAAAATTTTGAGCTGTGATTGTAACAAAATAGTTTTAATAATGCAAGAAGTATCAATTAAGTTTAGTGTAATTGACTAAACTTACTTTTTTGACATTGTATTTTTCATGTACTTTTCTTTTTAGAAAATAAAAGTACGAAAAGAAAAGCGCCGCGTAACAGAACGCTACCAGTCGATTTGGCACTACTGCCATCGACTGGGCTCTATGTGTGTTGTCGCGGCAAAATTATTAATGTAATAATTTTCGCAAAGTGCGAAAATAAATCGAATAAATCCCCGTGATCCATTACCTAGAGCCGCTCCGAAGGCAGACGTGCCGAGAGGAGCGAAGCGTTTTTGGAGCACGGTATGTTCTTTTCAGAGAAACATCCCTTCGGGAACGCTACGCTTGTTTTGCTACTTTTCTCACTAAAGAGAAAAGTAGCTATAAGATCAGTATTTGATACGCGTAAGATACAGCCCGTTATGCGGCGCGATATCCGTAGAGTGCCGCTTGACGCGGTTTAGCTGCTCTATCAGCTGTTCTTTCGTCGCTTTTCCCGCCGAAATACGGAGCAAAAACCCGACCATCAGGCGGATTTGGGAGCGTAAGAAGCCGTTTCCTTCGAACACGATGATAAAGTGCCCTTTGTACGAGTAGGCATAGGCACGGTAGATGATACGGGTATGGTGTTCCAAATCATTGCCGCTTTTTTTGAAAAACTCGAAATCATGGGTTCCGACGAAACAGCCTATCGCATCACGGACCGCATCACGGTCGAGGGAGGGGACGAAAGTGATGAAGTTATCCTCGAACGGATTGCCAAGTCCCTCTTTGATGACGTATCGGTAGACACGGCGTTTGGCACTGTAGCGGGCATGAAAGTCCTCATCCACGAACTCGATCCGCTGTATCCGCATGGCGGGGGGGAGCTGAACATTGAGCATTTCGCGTAAGCGGTGCAGGTCAGTCCAAAAATCGGGGAGATCGACGTGGATCACCTGATGGGTCGCGTGAACGCCGCGATCAGTTCGTCCGGAGGCTTTTGGGGTGGCGGTGATTTTAAGCCGATGGAGTACGGTGATCAGATGTCCCATCACAGTGTTGTCGGTGTTGGGCTGTTGTTGAGAACCCATAAACGCAGAGCCGTTGTAGCTCAGTGTTATTTTGGCACGGCTCAAAAACGGCTCCCAACCAGACGCTTATAAAAGCCGTAGGTGAATATCAGCCACCCCAATGCAACGACCCAAATGGTATGAAAACCGAGTTTTTGCTGCAACAAATACGAGGCGGCGTAGAAAACGATGATCGCTAGAAAAAGCCATAGATAAATCCACCGTTTCTGATGGCGGGCATGGACGACCCCTAGCGCCATGATCAAAAATAGCGAGAGAACGGGGAAGAGACTCAAAAGGGTATTGGTGCTGAGTCGCTGATCTTTACGTTTGCGCATATCATCGTTCGTCCAGTAATCGATTAGGTTTTTATAGACGGTATCGCTCGATTCGAGCACGTCGTTGATATAAGCGGTTTTGAAGAGCATCTCTTTGAGGGTTTCGTTGTCGTAGCTGTAGCTTTGCCCCTCTTTCAACTGAAGCTGGAGAACCCCCTGATGATTAAGCAAATCGGCATTTTTGGCGGTGATGATGATTTCGTCTTTGAGCGATTTGTTAAAGAGGACGACATCCTCAAAGCGGTTTTTTTCCTGATCGCTTTTGTTGATGAAGAGCATCCAGTCTCCGAAACTGTGGCCGAATTCCGAA
>NZ_CALDDG010000112.1 GCF_937936435.1 uncultured Sulfuricurvum sp.
GGTTTCGGCAATCACCGATTCGAGTCTCGGAATCGACAATACCGTCGATTGGTACGCGTCTTCCGCTTCATTGGCATCGCGTTTGAGCTTCAGGAAATCAACCTTTGATCGAACCCCTTTTTCAACCATCGGAGCGGTCATCCGTACCTCTTCGTTGATCATGTTCAACGAATCCCGCAGATGTTCGCGTCTCGATTTAGCTTCAGAGAGTTCCTGGCGGTTTTGAGTCAACTTTTCGCGTAAACCGGCAATCTTTGCCTGTAGATTTTGACGGTTTGTGTAAAAAAGGTTTTGTTCGTTCACCATATACGCACTTTCACCGCCACTAAACGCTCCTCCGGTCGCTTCGGCTTTCAGACGGGCCGCTTTGGCTTTGAGGGCGTCGACGTTAAGCTGATTCGATTCCAAAGAGGAGAACGATTTTTCGTTTTTGACTTTGATCAAAGGTTGATTGGCTTTGACTGATTGCCCCTCTTCGATCATGATTTTCTCGATGATTCCCCCCTCGAGATGTTGAATGATCTTGTTTTGTCCACTGGCGACGACGCTTCCGTTACCGCGCGAAATTTCGTCTACTTTTGCAAAAGCCGCCCAAATAATGAAGATGAAAAAGGCTGCCAGCCATGCATACAAAACGATACGCAGACGGCGCGGATTACTTGTCAATACGGCAGCACTGAGCGAATGAATATACTCGTAATCTTTCGGAGTCAGAGGTTTGTTCGGCAGCTTATGCATGGTTTCCTCCCGATAAGAGTTTCAAGACCTGATCGCGTTCTCCGTCATGGATCAAAGCTCCCTCATGCATCACCATCAACCGTTCAGTTACGGCAAGCATCGAAAGTTTCTGCGTTACCATCAGCATCGTTTTCCCCTCCAGAATCGGCTGGAGATTTTTCATCAAGTTCTGTTCGCTTGTCTGATCCATCGCATTGCTCGGCTCATCAAAGAGTAAAATTTCAGGATCTTCGACCAATGCCCGGGCGATTCCGACACTCTGGCGCTGTCCGCCCGATAGTCCCATTCCCCTCTCCGCAACGGCCATCTCATATCCTCGGGGATGGTTTCGGACAAATTCGTCGGTCCCGCTGATTACCGCGGCACGAAACATCAGATCATCGTCGTAACGCCGCGAACGGCATAAAATATTGTCTTTGATCGTCCCCCGAAAGAGATGGACGTCTTGCGGTACGTATCCGATCGCACGGCGCAAATCGGCCGGATCGATTTGCGCGATATCCAGCCCGTCGATCAAGATCGATCCGCTTTGGGGCTGATACAATCCCAGAATCAATTTTTCGATCGTACTTTTACCCGATCCCATCCGTCCGACGATTCCAACATGTTCTCCCGCTTTTATGGCAAACGACACATTTTTCAATGCGGGAACATCCTCGTCGGGATAGGTGAAGCTCACCTCTTTAAATTCGATATTTCCGGTAAATGCCGGACGTTGAACGAATTGTTTTCCGTGCGGACGCTCTTCGGGACGGGAGATGATTTCGTTGAGCATGTCGTAAGAGGTTTTGGCATCTTCGTAGTTCGTAATCAGCGCCGCCGCCTGCCCCATAGGTGCCAGTACGCGGGAGGTCAGAATCACTACCGCGATCAGTCCCCCCATCGTCAATTCCGCTTCCTGGATCTTATAGACCCCGAACACTACGACCAATACCGAAGTGAGCTGAATCAACAATCCCGTTACAGTCGGTATCGAACTGGAGATCAGTTTGGAGCGGAGATTTTTTTCGGCGATTTCCCCGTTGCTCTCTTCCCAGTCGTACTGTACTTTTCCCGCCATGCTCATCGTCTTGACCGTTTCGATGTTTTGCAGACTCTCGATGAGAATCGCGCTCTTTTTCGCACTGGCCTCATGGGCACTCTCGATGCTCGCTTGGAGCGGACGGCGGATAAAAAGGGCATATCCGACGATTATCATGACCGTAACGATTGGGATAAAAACCAGCATCCCGCCCAAATAGCCGATGACAAAAAGAAAAATAATCGCAAACGGAATATCCACTACCGCCGTAATCGTCGCATTGGTAAAAAACGAGCGGATGGAGTCGAAATCGCGGATATTGTTGGCAAACGATCCGACCGATTTGGAGTGTGCCGCCATACGCATATCGATCACTTTTTGGAAAATAATCGACGACATGATGATGTCGCTTTTTTTAGCCGCATTCTCGATCATGTACGTACGGGTAAATTTTAAAAACGTGTCCAGCGCATAGACGATGACGACACCGATCGTGAAAACCCATAGGGTTTCGATCGCATTGTTCGGGATCACCCGGTCATACACGTTCATCGTAAACAGCGGTGTCGCCAGTACGAGCAGATTTACCAGCAGTGTCGCCCATAGTACGTCGGTATATATTTGTTTCGAAAGACGCAGCGTCCCCCAAAACCAATGTTTATGGGCAATATGGAGGGTGCGCTTGTTCTCTTCCGAATAGGTATATGCTTTTTTCAGCATATACGCGTATCCCAGATACTCCGACTCCAGAGTATCCATCTCGATCCACTCTTCGGAGACGACCTCTCCCGGATAGATGACTTTCGCTTTTTTACCCTCTTTGTCTATTGCTTCGAGTATAAGTGCGTTCTCTCCACTCATAACCAAAATAACAGGTAACTGCAACGCCAGCATATCTCCGATAGAGCGTTCGATCAATGTCGTTTTCAGTCCGGCCCGTTCGGCGGCACGTGAAAAAAGGGATTTCGAGGAGTTGCGGGAGAAGAGAAACTCCTCCTCTTTGTAATCCAGAGGCAGACCGTCGCTGAGTGCTTCGGCGCTGAAAGGTTTGTGATAGAGCGCGGTATAGGTAACCAGCGCTTCGAGTAAGGCGTCATTGCGGTGTGCGGACATCGTTTTATTTTCCCGAGTTCATGTACATTTTAACTTCGGTACGCCGGTTTTGCGCCCGTCCCTCTTCGTCATCGTTAGAGGCGACAGGAGCGTTTTCTCCCATTCCGCTTGAGGAGATCCGCTCCGGTGCGATTGCATCGCCGATCAACACACTCTCCAATGCCTTCGCCCGTCTGAGCGAAAGGGACTGATTGCTGCTTTCGCTTCCGACATTGTCGGTATGACCGACGATCTCGATGCGATACATCGGATAATCGTGCATAAAACGCTTCAATTCGTCGATTTGCGCCGACGAACTTTCCGGAATCACCGCCGAAGCGGTAGGGAAATTGATATGAAGCGTTACCTCCCTCGGGCAGCCGTTCTCGTCTACCGTGTACCCTTTAGGGGTATCGGGACACTTGTCGTTTGCGTCGATAACTCCGTCGCCGTCGCTGTCGGTTTCGACTTTCGGTTTCGGAGCGGGAATAGTTTTAGGCACTGCTTTCGGAGCCGGTTTTTCGACTTTAGGCGCATACAGCGTCACCATGACACGATAATTCAATGCCCGCGCATTTTCGTCATTTTCGAGATAAAGCGGCTGCGATCCTTCACGGCATTCGGTTACGATGTTGCTCTCGGCAACATGATGATCGATCATTTGTTTTTTGATTTCCGCGATCGCACGGTCACACACCGCACGGTTCTCTTCGGGATCGGAGACCGATTCCATCAGCGTGTTTTGCAAAGAGCCGAAAAAAGTGCTCTCCTGCGCCACTTCATGATTGATCTCTTTATCGCGCCGCGTATGCCCGATCACGCTGATCGTATAAGGGACTTTTGCCTCTACATAACCGTTGATCGATTCGTACATCTTATCCATATCGGACGTTTCGGCGTTGATCGTTACCGGATTGCCCGGAGTATAATTAATCGCGTCATAACGGATAATGCGTTCATACTCTCCGTAATAGAGCGTATTGTTTTTATCCGCATCGGCCACTTCTTTGATACCGTTATATCCATAATCGTATACACCTGCGTTGAGGGTTGAAAGCAATACAAGACTTAAAGCGATTGATTTCATTATTTGTTACCTCCGTTTGATTGGTTCTTAGCCGTTGCCGATTCGGATTTGAAATCGATTTGCGCCTGTTTCGTGCATCCGTAAGGCATGATAACGTCGCCCGGTTTGGAGTTGTCGCATAGATCGACGTTGTCCGGTATGCCGTCGTTATCCTGATCGAGTTTGACCGGAAGCAGATCGTTGATGATTTGTGCTTTTCCCGAATCCAAATTCACTTTGGAGGTATATTCGCTGATATCGCCTAACACCGCTACGACCATCAACCCCATCGCATCGAGGATACGGTATCTGGCGTACAGTTCGTCATACTGGGCATTGATGATGTTTTGGCGTGATGCGATCAGATCGTTTTGGGCAGAGAGCAGATCGAGCATCGAACGACGCCCCATATCGAACTCGTCTTTATAGAGTTCCAGCGTCGTCTCGGAATATTTTTGGTAGTCGTATAAATCGACGAGCTGTTTTTCAAGATATTTATAAGCATTCCACGAGAACTCGATTCCCTCAAGCGCTTCACGCTTGGATTCGAGCATGATTTGCGTTTCTTGATTGATCGTGCTGATCCCTTTTTGCTCCTCAGCACTATCAGCACCGCCGCGGAACAGATTGTAGTTGAGGACAAGACGGGCACGGAAACGGTCATCCGCCTGATCGAAACCGTTTGTATGGCTGACGTCGTTGTAAAACTGGCTCACTTCCAGATCGATCTTCGGATAATATCCCTTGATCCGTTCACGCATCAGCGACTGCGCCCCTTTCGTGTTGTAACGGCCTACGAGGATTGAGGGGTTGTTGTCTACCGCAATGGAAGCCGCCCGTTCAAACGACTCGGGCATCATCAGTTTCAAGTCCGGTTTTTCCAACGTCATCGGATCGACATCGCGCCCCACCATGCGGCGAAATGTCGCGAGGGTATCGTGGTAATTATTCTCCTGAACCGTAAAATTCGATTTGGCCAAAGAGAGTGAAGAGTTGATTTTATTCATCTCCGATTTCGTCGTTAATCCGGCGTTATACAGATCGCGCACTTTATTGAACAAATCCGTATTAATATCGATGTTCTCTTTTGCCGTTCCCATAAGCTCTTTCGCACGCAAGACATTGAGATAGGCTCCGACGGTACGAAACGCGATGTCGTTCGTTTTTTCCAGGTAATTGTATGCCGCCGCCATGATACGTGCTTCTTGATAATCCACTTTATGACGGGTACCGAATCCGTTGAAGAGATTTTGGGTTAAAATCAACGAACTCTCGTAATTGGTATATTCTAATGCCGGAGTTCGGATATGATCGTTCAGTTCACCCGCATGGTTGTATCCTGCGGATGCCCGTAAATCGAGCGAAGGAAGATACTCCGCCGTCGCAATTTTCAGATCCTGCTGTGTTGCTCTGAAGTTATTGAGGCGCTCTTTGATGATAGGGTGAGATCGAAGTGCTTCTTGCACACTCTCATCGAGTGTCAAAGCACTCAGGCTTCCTCCCAATAGTAATATCAGCCATAAACGCGACATCTTTTTTCTCCTTTTTAGCGTTATTTTTTTACGAATTATGTAACTATAAAGGTCAAATGTGTGCGAAATGTATTAACAAAAACTTATAATAGTATTCACCTTTTTTAAAAACGCGATCTAGTCGCGTTTTTAAAGCTTTAAAAGTTTTAAAAGAAATTTGGATATTCTATAAGTATGAATAAGGCTTATCTCGATAACGTACTCGACAACTCCGTTCACTTCTCGGAACATAGCTGTGCTTGGAAAATCATTCTCCCTATGTTGCTGGTCGATAAATTCGTTTTGGACACATCTGACGCAAAACTTGCCAAACTGGGATTGCAGCGTTCCGACAGTGACGTCTTGGCTTCTCTTTTTTTCAACAACAATCTACTCTCGCCTACACAGTTATACGAAGCGATGCTGTTTTCGTCGGGAGGAATGACTAAAGTACTCAAACGGCTGGAAATGAAAGGGCTTATTTCGCGTATCCCTTCCACGGATGATCGCAGAAGTCTTTTGGTGAAGCTGGAAGAGAAAGGTGAAATTCTTATACGAAATGTTCTCTTTGAGATTGCCGAATATCAGTCTAAGCTGCTCAGCATCCTCGACGAAGAGGAAAAACGGGTCATTGAAAAAGCGTTCAAGAAATTGGCCTATGCTCTTCTCGTGGATGAGGCATAGGGATTGTATTTACTCCGCTTGCGATTGCCAGCCGCCGCCTAGAGCTTTATATAAGGTAATTTGATTTGCAAGCTGCTGCACCTGCAAACCGACAAGATTCACCTGAGCATCCAATTCTCCCCGTTTGGCGTCTAAAACATTCAAATAATCGACATATCCCGCGTCATAACGTATTTGAGACAAGCTTAGCAGTTTGACGTAGGCATCTATCCCCTCTTCCTGTGCCGTGATTTTAGCGTTGGAAGATTCGATCTTTTTTAAAGAATCGTACACCTCTTTGAAAGCATTTTTGACACTTTTGGCATATTGGATTTGCGCCGTTTCTTTTTTAGATTCGGTACTCTCGACCTGATTTTTAATCCGTCCGAAATCGAGTAAGGGGACATTTAAAGAAGGCCCTATACCCCATACTCCCGCAGAATTTTGCATGAGACGGTTTAGTTCCGAACTCTCCAAACCGATATTCCCGCTCAATGATATCGATGGAAAATAGGCAGCTTTGGCAACACCGATATTAGCATTCGCCGCACGAAGCATCTCTTCTGCCGAGCGGATATCCGGGCGTCTTTGCAGAAGATCGGAGGGGATACCGGCGGGAATCGAGAGAGGTTTCGGAAGTTCCGTAACCGTCGTGAATCCCATTTCGCCCATCTCTTTCGGAGTCCGCCCGACCAATAATGCCAATGCGTTTTCATTCAACGATTTTGACTCTTTGAGCCCTTCCAGCGAGAGCTTGGCATTGGCGTATAAGGTATGGGCCTGTTCCGCCGTCATCGGATCGATCTCTCCGAAACGGTGTTGACGCAGGCGATATTCATATCCCTCTTTAAATGCTTCGACGCTTTGTTCGGTTATCTCGATTTGGCGCTTGATCGCGACTAGATTGAAATAAGCTTCTGCGACACTGCTTACCAACGTAATACGAACCGTATCCCGTTCCGCCTGTGTTGCCGTAAACTCTGACAAGGCGGCATTTTCCTGATTTTTCAGTTTTCCCCAAAAATCGATTTCATATCCCAGTGTCGCCGACAGACCATAGGTATTATAGATCATCCCTCCCATAGGAGAGAGCGATTCTTCGCTCGTTTTCTGGCGGGTGGCCGACGAGGAAGCATTCAAGGTCGGATAGCGTTGTGCTTCACTCAGACCCAACAGCGCTTTTGCCGTATTGACGTTGCTGATGGAGAGCTTCAAATCGTCGCTGTTACGGAGCGCTTCGTCGATCAGAGCATCGAGAGAGGGGTCTTGGTAGCGTTTCCACCACTCGGCCGTCACAATCTGTTCGGTTGTATTGGTGTCACCTTTCGCCGCTGGAAGTTCCGGCGTCTGGATCTGCAGATTCGGTGCCAGCGAACAACCGCCGATGCTCAAGGCTAGTGCCAATAATAAAGATATATTACGCTTCATGTTGAGCCTCTTTGCGTTTAAACTTATTGGTCAGTTTCATAATCAAATAATAAAAAAGCGGAATAAAAAAGATCGCCACTACCGTCAACAGCGTCATACCGCTCACCACCGTCGTACCGATGATATGGCGGCTATTGGCACCCGCTCCCGTGCTGATCACGAGAGGGAGGGTACCGCCGATAAATGCCAACGAGGTCATGACGATCGGACGGAACCGGATCGTCGCACCTGCGATCGTCGCATCGTACAGGCTCATCCCCTCTTTGAGTTTTTGCTGTGCGAATTCAACAATCAAAATAGCGTTTTTAGCCGCCAATCCGACCAGTGTCACCAGTCCGACTTGGAAATAGATATCGTTTTCCAAGCCCCGCCAATAGACCCCCAGCGACGCCCCGAGCAGAGCAAAAGGGACGGTCATCAAAACGGCAAACGGAATACTCCAGCTCTCGTACAATGCCGCGAGGATCAGGAAGATAAAGACGATCGCGTACACAAAGGTATTGTTCCCTTCTGCAGCCAGTTTTTTCTCCTGATACGCCGTACCCGTCCACGCGATGGAGTACCCTTCCGGCAATATTTTGCTCGAAATCTCTTCGATAATACGCATTGCCTCTCCAGAGCTGTATCCCGGTGCCGGTTCGGCAGAAATCTGTCCCGCCGTAAACATATTAAAACGCTGTATTACACTCGGTCCGACGACACGTTCGGCATGCACCAGGGAGCTGATCGGGATAAGCGCACCGCTTGCGGAACGGACGAATACGTCGCTATAGTCCTCTACATCGTCGCGGTAATTCGATTCGACTTGCAGATTGACGTGGTAAACGCGTCCGAACATATTGAAATCATTCGCATATCCCGAACCGAACGTCGTCCCCAATGTGTCGTAAATATCGGAAATTTCGACGTTCATTGCCTTGGCTTTGTCTTTATCGATTGTGATATGATATTGCGGAACCTCCGTATTCATCGTGGTACGTACTGCTCTGAGTTCGGGCCGTTTGTTCGCTTCCGCGACGATTTGACCGACGTAGTTGCTGAGATCTTGAATATCTCCCCCTTTTCGATCCTGAACGTACATATCAAAACCACCGGTCGAACTCATACCTATAATGGCGGGAAGATTGACCGCAATGACCATCGCTTCTTTATTTTGCGAAAACTGCCCCATCAAAGAGCCGACCAGAGCCGTCGATTCCTGTTCCGGCGATTTTCGCAGCGACCAGTCCTTCAGCCCGGCAAAAGCGACCCCGGCATCGGATTTAAACGCGAATGTCGCGAAATCGATACCGCTCATCGCTCCGACATAATCGATATTCGGATTGGACGATGCGGCTTCGATCACCTCTTTTTGAGCATTGACCGTCCGTTCCAACGATGCCCCCGGCATCAGGTACGAAAGGATCAATACTACCCCTTTGTCTTCTCCCGGGACAAGCCCTGTCGGAAGCTTTTGGGTCATCCAAACCGCCGATGCGATCATTACCCCGAATATTAGAACGTTCAACGCCGCATATCGGATCATCTTTTTAACACCGGCACTGAACCACAACGTCAAGCGCTCGAAGAATCGGTTGAAGAGACGAATAATGAAAATCGGCTCGGATTCGTGCTTTTTCAAAAAGACGGCGCACAACGCCGGAGTCAGCGTCAATGCCACCAAGCCCGAAATGGCGACGGAGATGACGATCGTCATTGCGAACTGCTGATACATGACCCCGCTGAACCCTCCGCTGAGCCCCGCGGGGATAAAGACGGCCGAGAGGACCAATACGATGGCGATAACCGGTCCGGCGATCTCTTTCATCGCGACGACCGTCGCTTCTTTGACCGTTATTTTTTCATCCGTCCTTAAAACCCTCTCGACATTTTCGATAACGACAATGGCGTCATCGACGACCAGCCCGATCGCCAGAATGAGGGCGAACAGAGTCAAAAGATTGATCGAGAATCCCGCCATGTACAAACCTGCAAACGTCCCGATGATCGATACGGGAATCGCCAGAACCGGAATAATCGTCGCCCGCCAGTTCCCCAAAAAGAGGTAAATAATGATAACGACCATAATAAACGCTTCCAAGAGGGTGTGCTTAACCTCATTGATCGACGTTTGGACGAATTTGGTCGTATCGTACAAAGAGGTATATTGCACATCTTTCGGAAACTCTTTGGACGCTTCGGCGAGTACTTTATCCAGTTCCGCCGATACTTCCAGCGCATTTGCCCCCGGTGCCAGAAAGACTCCGGCCACCGCCATATCCTGTTTGTTCAACATCCCTTTAAGCATATAGCGCTCGGCACCGAGTTCGACACGGGCAACGTCTTTGAGATGAAGCGACGATCCGTCTTCGTTGGAACGAACCAGAATGTTACCGAACTCCTCGGCCGTTTTGAGTCTCCCCTCTGTAGTGACGGTATAATCAAACGCCTGATTGGAGGCAACCGGTTCTTCTCCGATATGTCCGGCGGACATCTGGACGTTTTGCCCTTCGATTACCCCTAAAACATCCTTCGGAGTTAAGTTATATGCGGCCATTTTATCGGGACGGAGTCAAATCCGAACGGCATACTCTTTACTCCCGAATAAAAAGGCATCCCCTACCCCTTTGATCCGTTTGATGTCATCCATGACGTTAATCAATGCGTAGTTGTTCAGCCACAGCGCGTCATGCACTTCCCCTTTTGAGGTAAATCCGACAACCCGCAAGATATCCGGAGAACGCTCGCGCACGCTGATCCCCTGACGTCTTACCTCTTCGGGCAGTTTGGTCAATGCCACCTGCACACGGTTGTTGATATCGACATTCGCCGCGGCCGGATCGGTTCCCGTCGCAAACGTCACGCTGATACTGAGCGTTCCGCTCGGTGATGCGGTCGAACTCATGTAAATCATGTTTTTCGCACCGTTGATCGCATCTTCGAGCGGTGCCGCAACCGTTTTTGCCAACGTTTCGGCATCAGCACCGGGGTACGTCGCCTGAACCATGATTTGCGGAGGAACGACGGCAGGATACTCTTGAATCGGGAGTTTATTAAGACCGATCAACCCCGCTAAAATGATAATAACCGACAATACCGTTGAAAAGATAGGCCGGTCGATAAAATATTTGGAAAACATACTTATTTCCCTTCGGAATTGACGACTTTGTCAATCGCAACGGGCGCACCCGGCTGAATGCGGAAAAAATTATTGACGATGACGGTATCCCCCGCTTTCAGCCCCTGCTCGATGATAAAACTATCGCCGCTCTTTTTGCCGAGTTTGATCGGACGTATTCCGACGACTCCTTTATCCACAACCATGACGATTGTCCCCATTTTGTTTTGCAGTACCGCTTTTTGGGGAACGGTGATCGCCGCTTCCGCATGGACACCGACGATATTGATCCGACCGAATGCTCCGGGGATCAATGCATTATTCGGATTTTTCAGCCGCGCCCGTACTTTGATACTTCCGGTATTGGCATTGATCTGGGGAGCGACATAATCGACGATACCCGAATAGAGCGTACCGTTATAATTGAAAGAAACTTGGAGTTTTCCCCCTTTTGCGAGGTTTTGAAGCGAACCGCCCGCTTTGCGGACATCGACATCGGGGATCGAAAACTCCGCATAAATCGGATCGACCTGCGTGATGCTCACCAGAGGTGTCCCTGCTGAGACGACGTTTCCGACATCAATTTGTTTCATTTCGACGATTCCGCTGATCGGTGCTTTAACCGCCGTATAATTCAGATCGATTTTAGCCGACTGAAGCCGTGCTTGGGCAGATGAGACATCCGCTTTAGCCATTTCGTACGCCGAGAGGCTGGCATCGTATTCTTTCTTGCTGATCGCATTGTTTTTAAAAAGATTCTCGACCCGTTCCCAATCCCGCTGCGCGTTGGTAAAAGCCGCTTTTTTAACTTCCAGATCGGCGCTGCGTTCATTGACTAAAGCCGCATAGCTGTCCGGCTCGATCCGATAGAGCAAATCCCCTTTTTTGACAAGACTCCCTTCCGTATAGAGTTTTTGGATCAATACCCCGGTGATTCGCGAGGTAACCGTTGCATTTGCCAATGCGTTTAAACGTGCCGGATACGCAAACGTAACCGGAATCGGCTGAGCCGAACCGACTTTGTAAACATCCACCTTTGGAGCCGGCTGCGTTTGTGCGGCAGGTGCTTTTTGAGCCCCTTGCAAGGACAACGGTATCACTCCGACAAGGATAGCCGCACTTACCGATAGTACCGGATTCGTTATACGTTTCATTCTTTCTCCTAATGAATTATGTCAACTCATATCAATAAATCTTTCCAGAAAGATATCTTTTTACGACTTAGAATTACCTTGCCATCCGATAATAAATGATTTGGCAGCGTTCAAAGGAGAAGATTCAAAGAAAAAAAAAGCTTGAAAAACCGCCAACATGACGGCAATGCGACGAATTAGAAAAGGGTATATCCGATTTTTGCCAGATTTCGGATAGCAGTGTCATCACCCATTTTTTTCCGTAATCTCAAAATCAGATTTTTGAGAGCTCCGTCGGACATCTCCTCATCCAAAACCTGTGAAAAGGTTTCATAAGGGATAATCTGACCCCGATTGGAAAGAAGCAACTCAATCGCATGAATCTCATTTTTGGTCAGAGCCGTCTTTTCCCCGTCTTTACGGATAAACGATTTCGCAAAATAGTCATACGAAACGGTGTCGTTGATTTTTGCCAGCAGCAATCCGTGTGTTTTTAACCTGTCGACGGCACTATAGAGCACCTTTATCAGTTCGTTGAATTCGATGGGTTTGCGGATATAGTCGACTAAATTGAGTTTGCACGCCGCCAACAAATCTTCGGTCGCAATCGAACCCGAAACGATGACAATCGGAACTTTGTCGTTTACTTCGCGGATTTTTTTCGCAACCTCTATCCCGTTTAGCGATCCCATATAAATATCGAGGATCACGATATCGACAGGATTGGTTTTATAGATGTTCAATGCCTCTTCACCGTCTGAGACGGCATATACTTTTCCGACGACAAGCTGCAACGTTTTCTCGGTAATCTCACGCAATGTCATGTCATCTTCGGCATACAATACGGACAAATTTTTATAAGCACGTTCCAAATACTGTTTAACCGTCTTACGCGTAAGTTCATCATCCAAGATTTCGTCATAACTTTCCAGTGCCTGATCGGTAAAGTTGAGTATCGCGTTCAACGGTGTACGAAGCTCGTGCGATACCTGATCGAAAAATTTCGTCTTCGCTTCCAGAAGCAATAACGCCTCTTCTTTTGCTTTGACCATTTCGGTAATCTCGTGCCGGATGGAGAGAATCTCGATTACCTCGTTTTCCTGATTTTTAATCGGAATAATCGTCGTTGCAAAATAATGCGGTTCTCCCTTTTTTCCGACATTTTTCAAAACCCCTTTCCACACGCCGCCGCTTTTAAGATTCTCCCACGATATATGCTTACACATCGCGTCGTTATCCGATTCGAACAGTATCGCCACATTTTCTCCGACCAGCTCTTCCATTCGGTAATGCAATGTCCGGCATAATGAATCGTTCACATAGGTAATAGTGCCGTTGAGATCGCATCGGGCGACAAGATTGGAAATATCGATGGCTTGATTGTATTGATCGAGGACGTATTGAGTATGGGCTTTTTCGTAATTGCTGGTTTTCAACCCCTCTTCCAGTACGCATTTGTAACTCATCATATCGGTAACGTCTGAAAGGGTAATCACATAAACCTGATGCGTCGAATCCAGAGGCGTGACCGAAATCGAAAACGTAAAAATTTTCTCTACACCGCTGATACCGACTTTATAGTGCTCTTTTTCGTGCGACAATACATTTTCATACCAGCGTCGGTTAAGATACCCCTCATACACATAGCCGTATTTATCAATGTGCAGAAAATAGTTGTCCAAGCGAAATGCCGGGTCAAATACATCCAGAGAAATGGTTGCGAAAAAGTCGATGAAAGCCTTATTAGCATCAATAATACGTTCACCGTCTATAACGGCGATCATGCCGTCGGTTAGATGAAAAATAGACTTGTAGTAGCGGTATGTGGGATCATCATGTTTCAGGGTCAGTTTTAATTGCTCTTTCGGCGAGAGGGTATGCATTTCATCAGACATCATCGTATTCTTTTCACTATGTTTTACGGGAAAATCCCGTTCTTCAGGAATTATAGATGATAGCATCAAAAAATCATAAAACTATCATAGAAAAAAATCGTATCTTTTATTCTTCTTTTCCGGCTTCCAACAAGACGATCTCTTCATTCCGAGGCAGCTCGCTTTGTTCGTGAATCTGTTCCAATTCCTGCGGAATATGCGGAAATATTTTTCGGATCGATTCGCGCAGTTTGACAATACTGAGCGGTTTCAGTAAATAACCGCTTGCACCGGAACGGATCGCCTGAACGACCATATCCCCCTGCCCGTGCGCAGTTACCATCACGATTTTCGCCTCTTTGTTTAAGCCGATAATCGCTTTAACCGCACTGATACCGTCCATCTCCGGCATCGTAATATCCATCATCACCAAATCCGGTTGGAGCCGCTCATACAAAGATACCGCTTCTAGCCCGTCTTTTGCTTCGTGAACCACTTTATGTCCCAATGCTTCTACAGTTTTACTGATGTTACGGCGCATAATCAGCGAGTCGTCTACAACAAGTACCTTAAGTATCACAATTTCCTCTTTGCTATTGTATTTGCGGTTATTGTCGGTCTCTATTCTACACCGACTTTTCTTGCATCAAACTTTCATAAACGATAAATAATCGTAACCGTCGATATCTCTCCGATCGCTCTTTCACAGGAAAATTCGGGGTATTTTCTTGCTACAATAAAGAAACCAATTCTGGAGCACACCGTGAAGTCGTTGAAACTATTATCGATTTTTGCTTTATTGGGCACTCTTCTCTCTGCCAAAACTCTCGTTTTCGGGGTTGTTCCGCAGCAAAGCCCTCTAAAACTCGTTAACGACTGGCAACCGCTCATCAATCGTATCCAAAACGAAACCGGTGAGAAAGTCATCCTCAAAATCGAACGTTCCATTCCGGAGTTTGAGCGTAACCTCTACGGCGGCAAGTATGATATCGCTTATATGAATCCGTATCATTACGTCATAGCCCATCAAAAACAGGGCTATATTGCCAAGGTGCGGGACAGCAAAAAATTGACGGGCATACTGATTGTCCGAAACGACAGCGGATTTACCGACGTTTCAATGCTCAAAGGGAAAAAATTCCTCTTTCCCGCACCGGATGCTTTTGCCGCGACCCTTCTTGCCAAATACGAATTGTTAAAACGTTACGGCATCAATATCGAACAGGAAAAAAAATTTCAGTATGTCAATTCTCACGATTCGGTCTATAAAGGGATAGCACGCGGTATCGGCGATGTCGGAGGGGGGATTGAACGTACTTTCGACAATTTTTCCGATACCGAGGCCAAAAGTGCATTAAAAATCATTTACCGTACCCAAAGTTACCCCAGCCATCCGTTTGCCTTCAAATCTTCCATGCCGGCCAAAGAGCAGGCAAAAATCACGAAAGTGCTCCTCGCGCTGCCGCAGGAGATGCTCGATTCATTGAACATGAAGCAGATAATAGTGACCAATGATGCCGAATACGACGATGTTCGCGATATCGTCTCCGTTTTATCTACCGCATCCGGGAAAGAATAATCGATGCGATTGTCGTTTCGCTACAAGTTCATTCTCTCTTTTATTACGATCGAGGTATTTTTTATCTCTTTGATCGTTTTTTTCAATTTTTCCTCCCTGAATCACCTCTCCCGTTCTCTGATCGACGAAAAAATTCAAACCGCGACGACCCTTTTTACCGAGATGGTCAAAACGCCTCTTATCGTCTATGATTTAGGGACGCTGGATGATCAGTCCGAGATTTTTACAAGCCTTAAAAACATTATTGCGGTCAAAGTATTCGACAAGCAAAACAGGCTTATCTCTTCGTTCACCTCCGATAAAACGCTCAATATGGATTATTTTGATGATAAAACGGGAGATATCGAACGGATGGGGAGAACGTTTCGCCTTCTCACCCTCCCTATCATGATCGACGACGAGCCCATCGGTAAAGCCAAAATTCTCTTTGAGATCACCGAAAGCCTTGAGACAATTCATTATAATAAACAATTAACCTATATTTTGATCCTCATCGAGATCACAATCAGCTCACTGATTGCCTATATCGTAGGGTTCAGACTGACTAAGACATTGAATTCTCTCACCGACGCCGCCGAACAAATCGCCAGAGACGACCATATCGTTATCCCCGATACCCAGAAAAAAGGGGATGAAATCAGCATACTCGCCCATTCACTCCATTTGATGCAAGAACGGATCAACGAACGAAACAAAAACGTCAACGAGCTGATGAAAAATCTCCTCTACGAACGCAATTTCAATAAGACGCTTGTAGACAGCGCCAATTCCATCATCGCCGTCATCGATAAAAACGGCGTTATGCCCCGAATCAACCCCTATGGAGAACACTTCACCGGATATTCGCAGGAGATGATCGCTTCCGAACCTTTTTTCTGGGCCCGATTTTTGCCGGAACATGTCCGCGACAAAGTGTTCGATATCATCGCCAATGCCAAAAAAGGGAATATTGTCAAAAATTTTCAAAACGGCTGGATCTCTTCCGAGGGGATCGAGCGGATGTTCGAGTGGTCCAATGCCCTGGTAAACGATGCGGAAGGCAACATGGAGTATCTCATCACGATCGGGATCGATATTACGGAGCAAAAAGCCCGTCAAATCGAACTGGAAAAAGCCAAAGAAGCCGCCGAGGCCGCAACCAAAGCCAAATCCGACTTTTTGGCAAATGTCAGCCATGAAATACGGACACCGCTTAACGGCATTATCGGTCTCACCGAGCTGGTTCTTAAAACCGATCTTGACACGAAACAGCGGGATTTTCTCGAAAAATCCAACGTCTCTTCGCATGCCCTTCTCTCGGTCATTAACGATATTCTCGATTATTCTAAAATCGAAGCCGGAAAATTCGATTTGGAAAACAAACCGTTCGAGCTTACCACGGTATTGCAAAACATTATGAGCCTGTTTGAGTTTCAGGCGGTTCAAAAAGGGCTCTCTTTACGCCTTACCGATTCCGTCCACTCCAAAGAATTGATCGGAGATCCCCTGCGTTTGACACAGGTACTCACCAATCTTATCGGCAATGCTATCAAATTTACCGAATCGGGAGAAATCGCCATTCATATCTCCGTTGACGATGAAAACGATACCAAATGCGTTTTACGGTTCCAAGTCAAAGATACCGGTATCGGAATGACGCAGCAATCGCAATCAAGATTGTTTCAAGAATTTACCCAAGCGGATACTTCGATCACACGCCAATTCGGCGGTACCGGGCTGGGGCTGGCGATTTCAAAACGGCTTGTGACGATGATGAACGGCGAAATATGGGTGCAAAGCGAATACGGCCAGGGAAGTACCTTTATTTTTACCGCCGAATTCGCTACTGTCGATCACCATACCCTTTCCACATCCAAAGAAGAAAATACACCTCCTCTGCAAAAACCCCTCGACACGATCCAAGGATCGCATATCCTCCTCGCCGAGGACAACGATATCAATCAAATCGTCGCACAGGAGATGCTCGAAACGCTGGGAATGACCGTCGATATTGCCATCAACGGTCAAGAAGCGCTCAATGCCGCACGTACGAAACGCTACGATTTGATCCTGATGGATCTTCAAATGCCTATTATGGACGGTTTCCATGCGGCCAAAGCGATCCGAGCGTTAGAGGGCTATAGCGAGATCCCGATCATTGCCCTAAGCGCTGCCGTTATGGAGAGGGAAAAAGAGCTCAGCGCTGCGGCAGGAATGAACGCTCATTTGGGCAAACCGATCGACTACGATGCGCTAAGCAACGCACTGCTCCGATGGATCAAACCCAAACAGCCTACCGAGGCGGCAGTAGAGCCTTTGGATACGGCACCCGAAAAACTATCATTCCAAGCCCCGTTTTCGATCGAGGGGATCGATATAAAAGAGTTAGAAGAGCGGATCGGTACGGACCCCGCACTCATGAAACGCCTATTGATGCTATTTTGCAAGGAATACGAAACGATTCGTACTAAAATCGATCCTTTACGCTCAGATATGAAACTTTTAAAACAACTGATCCACTCTCTCAAAGGTGCGAGTGGAACGTTGTCGATGAATACAATACAGCAATATGCCCAAGAGATTGAAAAAACCGAGAATAGCGAGACAATCGAATCGTTGCTTCCCGAATTTATCGAATCGATCGAAAATATCACCGCAGCTATACGCCGTTTTTACGACAATCTTCCTACCGCTGAAGTACAAAGGACCTATACGGATGCGGAAGTCAGAGAATTTTTCTCATTGCTCGTTCAAGACTTAAAACGTGCCACTATTATCGAATCGGACAGAATTGCCCTTTTAACACACATACTGAGCGAAAAATACGATGCCGCAACCGCACAAAGCGTATCATCTTATCTGAATGCCTATCAATACGATGAGGCTCTGGAGATATTGGATGGAAAGTTAGGAGTATTAACATGAGAGAGTTGTATCAGCAAAAAATCCTCATCGTCGACGACGAACCGATCAATATATCTGCCATTGCCGAAATCCTAGGACAGAAATATGCCCTTTCCGTAGCTAATAACGGTGAAAAAGCGCTCCGTATCCTCTCTGAGGGACTTCGACCCGATCTCATATTACTCGATATTTTGATGCCGGATATCGACGGTTTTGAGGTAGCGAAACAACTAAAAGCCAATCCCGATACCGCGGCTATCCCCATCATCTTCCTCACGGCCAAAAAAGACAACGAAAGTATCGCAACGGGTTTTAAAGTCGGTGCCGTCGATTATCTCTCCAAGCCGTTTCAAAAAGAGGAACTCCTCCTTAGAATCAAAAATACGCTTCAGATTTTCAATCTTCGAAATGCACTCAACAATGCTCTCACGGAGAGTCAAAAATATATTAAAACCATTGAAAGCCAAATGGCCCTTATCGATAAAAATATCATTTTTTCTTCTACCGATATCGACGGAAAAATCACGGAAGTTTCCAATGCGTTTTACAAGATATCGGGATATCGCAAAGAACAGCTCATCGGAAAAATGCACCGTATCGTCCGCCATCCGGATATGAAAGCCTCTTTTTTCGACAAATTATGGAATACCATCACCCGTAATGAAACCTGGCACGGAGAGATCAAAAACCGTAAGAAAGACGGTACTTTCTATTGGCTGGAGACGATGATCTACCCGAAATACGATGCGGACGGGAATAAAACCGGCTACACTGCCATCAGCCACGATATTACCGATAAAAAAAGGGTCGAAGAGCTCTCGATGACCGATCAGCTGACACAGATACATAACCGTTTGTATCTTACCAACAGCTTTGTCAGAGAGATCAAGCGGGCGAAACGCTACGGCTTTATCTTTGCCGTTATTATGATCGATATCGACCATTTTAAAGAGGTAAACGATACCTATGGACACGACACGGGAGATTTTGTTTTATCGGCAGTGGCAAAAATACTGCAAAGCACTATTCGTGAAACCGATATTCTAGGGCGCTGGGGAGGCGAAGAGTTCTTGATCCTTCTGCCCCATACCGATATTTTTGAAGCGGAAAAACTGGCTGAAAAGCTTCGTCAATCGGTTGAAGGATACTCTTTTGATACGGTCGGACGTAAAACCTGCAGTTTCGGCGTATCCGTTTTCAATTTGGAAGAAGATGATTGCAAAGAAACGCTCAAGCGTGCGGATAAAGCACTTTACAGTGCCAAAAACAGTGGCAGAAACCGCGTGGAACGTTTAGAATAATTTCCTATAACCACCCTTTTTTTCGGAAATAGACTACCGGAATTGCCCCTGAAACAGCCATCAGCATAAGCGAAAACGGGTATCCGAAATGCCACGACAGCTCCGGCATAAAGTGAAAATTCATCCCATAGATGCTCGCCACAAGCGTCGGCGGCATCAATGCGACGCTGGCGACGGTGAAGAGTTTAATGATCTTGTTTTGTTCGATACTGATCTGTGCCAAAAAAAGGTTTTGAATATTATCGAGAGTATTCATATCGATCGTGATAAACTCCACCAATGAATTGACGTCTTTTGTCATAATCGCCAGATCCTCTTTCAGCGTGGCCGAAAACTTGGGCGATCGGGCCAACGCGGTCAATACGCGCCGCTTATCAAAAACAGACTGACGCACTTTTCGGGTAAATTCCTGAAGCGTCGAGATTTTTCGGAGTGTCTGCGGCGCATTGATATCCGATTCGAGTAGCAGTTTTTTCCGTATTTCGTCGCTCTCTTTAGCGGCATATTCGAGTAAATCCGCATCTTTATCGATCCGAAGATCGAAAATCTCCATAAAAATATCGTATCCGCCCAACTCCCCTTTGGGGTGGGTCGTCAAAATTTTACTGATCGTATCGAATGTCTGGAGTTCCGCGTCACGGACGGTAAAGAGCATATTATCCTGTAGTACGAATGTGACGCTTTCATTATAAGGGGCTTTGGTCTGATCGACGAAAAAAAAGGAAACAAAGAAATAGGAATTAATCATGATGCTTCGCTGATCCTCCCAATAGCGCGAGCTAAGTTCAATCTCTTCGCGCTCCTGCTTTGTCGGAAGGGTGATGTCGAAAAGAGCCTCTATCCTCTCTATTTCTTCAGCAGTGGGCTGCAGCATATCGATCCATGCGATATGTTCGGCATGCGTTAACAGATTAATCTCCTCCAATGAAGAGGTTATAAAACTTTGTTCATGACGTATATAAAAAGTTACCATTCACCCAACTCTGTTGTAATTCATCGGCGATCGAGCCGTTCAAACCCCGGAAGAATTTTTCCCTCCAACAGCTCAAGACTGGCTCCCCCTCCGGTCGAAATAAAACTGATATTCTCTTTCTCTCCCGCTTTTTCGACCGCATCCGCCGTATCTCCGCCGCCGACAATGCTGTACGCATACGAATCGCCGATGATACCCGCGATTTTATACGTCCCTTTCGAAAACTGGCTCACTTCGTAAATTCCCATCGGTCCGTTCCAGATGATCGTATTGGAAAGCTCTATCGCCTCTGAAAAAAGCTTCACCGATGCAGGACCGATATCGACCGCCATAAACCCTTCCAAGACATCCTGTGCCGGAACGACTTTGACATCGACGGGATGCTCGATCGAATCGGTGATCACGGCATCCACCGGAAGATAAACATTGACTCCGTGCGCTTTTGCCGTTTCCAAAACTTCTTTGGCTGTTTGCAAAAACTCCGCTTCATAAAGCGATCCTCGCATATCGTAGCCGAGTGCCTGCAAAAACGTATTGCTCATCGCACCGCCGATGATCAGCTTATCGATTTTGGGAATGACGGCGCTTAGCAAGGTAATCTTAGACGATATTTTGGCTCCTCCGACGACCAATGCGATCGGACGGATCGGATGTTCGAGCGCTTTGCTGAATGCTTCGATCTCCCGCATCATCAAAAATCCGGCGACTTTGGTTCCGACGAACTCGGTAATCCCGTAGGTCGAAGCGTGTTTGCGGTGGGATGTTCCAAAAGCATCATTGACATAGACATCGCACAAATCGCCCAGCTGTTTGGAGAGAACGGGATCGTTTTTTTTCTCTCCCTCGTAAAAACGGATGTTTTCGAGCAAAAATACCCGCTCCGTAGAGCATTGATTCATCTCAGATTTCAACACTTCCAAATCATTGACGAATTCGACCCTCTTGCCCAATAAACGTTCCAGACGCTTTTGGACATGTTTCAGGCTAAAACGCTCGTCATATGCCCCTTTCGGCCGTCCCAAATGGCTGACAAGGGTAATAGAGCAGGCATTATGATCGATACAGTAATTGATCGTCGGAAGCGCGGCACGGATGCGGCTGTCGTCGGATATGTTATTATGAGAATCCATCGGAACGTTGAAATCGACCCGAATCAACACTTTTTTCCCGGTTACGTCAACCTCTTTGAGGCTTTTTACACCGCTCATCATCAGAATATTACTGGTCACGCTCTACCCCTTTTCACAATTTTAGATTAATTTAATCTCTTTTTATTACATTAACGTTACACTGTAGCCATTGTATTATACCTGTAATCAAATACACCTATGATATTTTTCTATTCGCGTAAAAGGTGCATTATGAAACGCATTGTCATCATCGGCGGCGGTTTTGCCGGCATTCACGCACTGCGCGAACTCGCTAAAAACCGCGATATCGAAATCCTTATGATCGATAAGCACTCTTACCACTATCTTCAGCCGCAAGTATACGACCTCATTGCCAACGAATCGACACTGGCCGACGTCACGATCGATCTGTTCAATCTCTGTCAGGGATTCGGTCACCCCAATATGCGGTTTCAACCGCTTCGGGTCATAGGGATCGATTTCGAGGCGAAAAAGATTCATACCGAAGAGAAAGAGATCGTCCCGTACGATTATTTGATCCTCGCTACCGGATCACGCACCGCCTTCCCCCTTAATATCGAGGGAATCGCCAAGACCAATGATATTAAGAAACTCCATAAAGCCCTCTTTTTCAAGCAAAGCTACGAAACGGAAATTTTCAATAAAATCGTATTGGAGGGGCGTTCATGCGAACCGACCGACATCGTTATCGTCGGTGCAGGGCTCAGCGGTGTCGAAATCGCGGCGGAAATGGCCCATTACGGCAACCGGTTTTTTCGCAGGGGACTATTTGCCTGCTCGAATATGAAGATTACCCTGATCAGCGGTTCATCTACCATCTTGCCGGGGATGCGGGAAAAAATCATCGCCCTCTCCCAAAAACGCCTCAAAGATCTCGGCGTGGAGATCATCACCCGAACCCATATGCAAAAGGCGGATGAGGAGTTTGTTTATCTCGATAACGGCAATAAAATCCGCTATTCATTCGTTATCTACGCGGGAGGAATTGAAGCTTCCAATATCACTTCGGCACTCGATCTGGAAAAAAACAAAAAAGGGCAAATCATCGTCAATGAGTTTCTTCAAACACAGCGATATCCCGAAGTCTTTGTCACAGGGGATTCTGCGGAAATACGCGATAAAAAAGGTGAACTCTGCATTCCGAACGTCACTACGGCTAAGACCAGCGGTATCGGAGCCGCACGTAACGCTCTACATCTGCTATCATGCCGAAAACCCGAACCTGTTTATCCCGAACTCGACGGTACGCTAATTGCGTTGGGGGGATACTATGCCGTCGGGGATCTGTACGGAAAAATCGCGCTCAAAGGGCTATTGGGATATCTGATCAAGCAGTTTGTCTTTTTTCGCTACCGTTTTCCCCTCTTAAAATATTTGAGAAACGGATATGAGAACTTTCATCGTCGGCGCTAAAACTTCTTAGCAGCCGTACATTTTGGTGTAGTATTCATGCACCATACGCCCTGAATCAAAAGCAGGGATTACGTCGCGCATCGCCGTCTTCATCATCTGCGTCCATTGCTCCGGCTTATCGTAATACATCGGGATGATCTCGTTCTCGAGAATATCCATCATATTTTTATTATCTTCGTAATCCTGGACTTCCGTCGGTTTACTGTGATCGAGGGTATGAATCGTAAACGAGTTGACGCCGTGTTTTGCGAACTCGGGATGCCAACCGTCTTCGGTCGAAAAGTGAATCGATCCGTTCATGCTCGCCGTCATGCCGCTCGTACCGCTCGCTTCTCTGGAAACACGCGGTGTATTGAGCCATACGTCGCTCCCTTTTTTCAAGATCGCAGAGAGATCCAGCTCATATCCGACCAAAACCGCCATGTTTTTAAAACCATGGCTAATATGGATCAGTTCGTTAAACGCATTGACCGCATTGGTATCGAAGGGATAGGGTTTCCCCGCCCAAATCACCTGAATCGGCCGTTCCGTCGACTCAAGGAGCTTTTTGAAACGTTGGAAATCGTATTTGAGCAGACCCGGGCGCTTGTATTCTGCAAAACGGCGCGCCCAAACGATCGTCAAGACATCCGGATCGAGCACTTTTCCGGTCTGATCGGCGACAACGTTGAACAACAGACGTTTGAGGTGTTTCTTACGTCCGACCAAAGCATAGTCTTCATGCTCGTCCAATGCCGAAAGCATCCCTTTATCGGTCCAGTAACGGCGGTTTTGGGCATTGGTGATGTAGATGATCTCCGACCTTCCTTCGCAATCCTGCCACATACGATTCGCCACTTCACCGTGGAATTTGGAGACGGCATTGGTAATTTTCGACGAACGCAAAGCTCCCACCGTAAGATTGAACGTGTCATCGCTCACCATAGTGATAGAGCGAACCGTTTCTAAATCCAATCCGTTGAAGAAACCGAATTTATGGAGCAGATAGATATTATGCTGTTCATTTCCGGCATCTTCAGGCGTATGGGTCGTAAAGACCACTTTTGATTTGACAATTTCCATATCACGGTATTTGGAATAAAGCTCGTACACCAACGGCAGAGCGTGCCCCTCGTTCATGTGATAAATATCGATTTTTTGTTTCAACGCTTCAAGTACTTTTACCCCGCCGATCCCCAAAACGATCTCCTGAGAGATACGGGTCTCCTCATTGGCATCGTACAATTTATGGGTGATGGTTCGCGCTAAAAAGTCGTTTTCCGGGATATCGGTCGTCAATAAAATCAACGGTGCAGAGCTGAACACGTCGGGCGGAAGATAGAGCGCTTTGATATGAACATCCTGCGAATGGATATTCACCGTCGCCTGCACGCCTAGGTCTTCAAGAAAATAGTAGTGTTTACGGATAAACTCGGCTCGGAGGCTCCGATCTTCGCTACGAGTCTGATCGTAATAGCCATAGCTCCATAATATCCCGACGCCGAGAATATTTTGACGAAGGTCGTACGCACTTCGCATGTGCGATCCCGCCAAAAATCCGAGACCTCCTGAATAGATTTTCAACGCCTGATGGATAGCAAACTCCATCGAAAAATAAGCAACGCTTTTAGAATATTTCGGGTCAAACTCATAATCATTCAAAACCATTTGTCTCTCTCTTGTGTTCAGATAAATTACTCTTTCGTTTCAAAAAAACCACCCCAAGCGGCGGCAGGGTGAGGGTAATCGAATATTCCCGCCCGTGCATCGGCTCCCGGTGCGCTTCCAACGGCCCGGTATTGCCGATATTCCACCCCGCATAATGGGATGACTGTGAATTGAATATCTCTTCATACATCCCCTCATAAGGGACACCTAATCGATAAAATTCCCGTGTCGCATCGGCGAAATTGCATAGGACGTAAACCGTTTCCTCAAGGATATCACTTTTACGCATAAAACTGATGCAATTGTGCTGATAATCCCCCTGCTCTATCCACTCGAACCCTTCACGTTCGTTGTCATAGAGATAAAGGGCCCGCTCTTCACGGTACAAGCGATTCAAATCGCTCACCATTTTCTGAAGTTTGGCATGCAAAGGATATTCGAGCAGATGCCAATCGAGACTTTGCTTGAAATTCCATTCGGCGTATTGAGCGATCTCGCCCCCCATAAAGAGAAGTTTTTTCCCCGGATGCGCCGTCATATAAGCGTACAGCGAGCGAAGATTGGCAAACTGATGTTCCTGATCTCCCGGCATTTTGTTAATCAGCGATCCTTTGATATGTACCACTTCATCATGGCTCAGCGGAAGCATAAAGTTCTCGTCAAACGCATACCACATACTGAACGTGAGCTGATGATGGTGGTGCTGACGGTAAATCGGATCGTAGCTCATGTATTTAAGCGAATCGTGCATCCACCCCATATTCCATTTAAATCCGAATCCAAGCCCTCCGCCGCTCGTAGGACGGGTCACCATCGGAAAGGCGGTCGATTCTTCGGCAATCATCATCACATCGCTGAACTCGCCGTAAACATGTTCATTGAGTTTGCGCAGAAAATCGATCGCCTCGAGATTTTCATTTCCGCCGAAAATGTTAGCGATCCATTCCCCCTCTTTACGGGCATAATTCAGATAAAGCATCGACGCGACGGCATCGACACGGATACCGTCGATATGATACTTATCGCACCAAAACATCGCCGAGCTGATCAAAAAAGCCCGTACTTCGTTACGTCCGTAATTGAAAATGATACTTCCCCATTCCGGATGAAATCCCTGTCTGGGGTCGGCATGCTCGTATAGCGCCGTTCCGTCAAAATTGATCAATCCGTGCATATCGACGGCAAAATGCGACGGCACCCAGTCCATAATCACGCCGATTCCGTTTTGATGCAACCGGTCAATCAACGCCATCAGTTCCTGCGGTTCTCCGAAACGGGCCGTCGCGGCGAAATATCCTACGACCTGATAGCCCCACGAACCAAAGTACGGGTATTCGGTCAGAGGCATAAATTCGACGTGGGTATAATTCATCGCTTTGAGATAATCGACCAGTTCATCGGCGAGTTCGGTATAGGTCAGATAGCGGTTCTCTTCTTCGACTTTTCGGCGCCATGAGCCCAAATGCACTTCGTAAACGCTGATCGGAGCATTATGAGAGTTGTATCGGTAACGCTCGCGCATCCACCCCTCATCGTTCCATTCATAATCGAGATTCCAGAGGCGTGAAGCGGAATTGGAGGGTTTTTCGGCATAAAAACCGAACGGATCGCTTTTATCATGAACAATGCCGTGAAAGCGGGAAACGACATGGTATTTATAGGTGAGTCCTAGAGGAACTCCGGCAATAAACCCCTCCCAAATCCCCGAATCGTCCGTACGCAAACGGAGAGGATGCGCATCGACGCTGTAATGGTTAAAATCACCCCGAACGCTGACACTGGCAGCGTTGGGAGCCCATACCGCGAAATAAAAACCTTCATCTTCGCCCCGTTTCATAGGATGGGAACCCAGTTTTTCATATAACTTAATATGAGTTCCTTGTTTGAATAAATAGATATCGGTTTCATCCAAACGGCTCACATCATAATAGATCGGGTACATCGTCTCTCCTAATATCGGCTGCATAAGCGTCCTTCGACGATACGGCGATAAAGACTCTCGTACTTTGCCGCTACTTCCCAGCTAAAGCGCTGACGCATTCCGTTTTGGCGCAACGCTTCGAGCCCTTTTTTATCGTTGTACCATACGTCGACTGCCCAGGCAAGCGTCCCCAGCAAAGCGTCCGATGTGGCATCGTAAAATTTAAATCCGGTTCCGTTTCGGCCATCATTATGATAATTTTCGATCGTATCGTCCAATCCTCCCGTCGCACGTACGACCGGCAGTGTTCCGTAACGGAGACTGTAAATTTGGTTCAGTCCGCAAGGCTCGAACAAGGAAGGCATCAAAAACAGATCGCTTCCCGCTTCGATCTTATGGGCCAGATCGTTGCGATAGCCGATGATGCAACGAAACTTATCCGGATACTTGGCCGCAATATCGCTGAAATAGTGTTCCGCCCATTTTTCGCCTGTCCCCAGCATGACGATTTGAATATCCCAGCTCATGAGTCGCCATATCGCATGAGCGATCATCTCGATCCCTTTTTGCTCGACCAGACGTCCTACAAACCCGATCAACGGAACGTCGTTTCGCTCAGGAAGCCCTACTTCGCGCTGTAAATCATTTTTGCAGAGTTCTTTCCCTTCCAATGAATCGGTATCGTAGCGTTGCGCGATATAGATATCTTCCGCAGGACTCCATTCATCGTAGTCGATCCCGTTTAGGATACCGTGAAGCTTATACCTTTTTTCACCGATCAGACGTTCAAGCCCCCAACCGTATTCCGATGTACAAATCTCGTCAGCGTATTTTTGACTGACGGCATTGATCGCATCGGCATGGACTATTCCCCCCTTGAGGAGATTCACCCCGTCGTACTCTTCCAGCTCATGCGCCGTAAAATGATCCCATCCAACACCGAGAACATCCATAACCCCTTTGTAAAACTTCCCCTGATGCTGGAGATTATGGATTGTCAATAACGATCCCGTATTCTCGAAATCGGGATCGAAGGCGTAGGTCGTGTTCAGCAATACGGGAATAGCGGCCGTATGCCAGTCGTTTGTATGGATCACATCGGGATGAAAACGGAGTTTTTTTGCCAGCTGCATCACCGCTTTGGAGAAAAAGACGAAACGGTTGTCGTTGTCGGTATAGCTCATCCCCTCTTCGTCATAGAACCCTTTTCGCCCGAAATACCCTTCATGCTCGATGAAATAGACGGGGACGTCACTGCCCGGTATGACTCCCTCATACACCGCACACCATATTTCCCCCATGATTCCCATACCGACACCCAGCGCACCGTCGAGACGTTTGAGGCCGTATTTTTCCCTATCGACGACATAATATCTCGGAATGATGACGCGTACATCGTGCCCCAAAGCCCGAAGTGCCTTCGGCAAAGCACCGACGACATCGGCAAGTCCGCCGCTTTTAGCGAACGGAACGGCTTCGGATGCCGCGACGAGAATTTTCAATGGTTCCATGTTTCCTCTTTTTCGAGCAATTTTGCTCCGCTTAACGGGGCATTCTCCAAGCGGCTCCGCTCAATACGAAGCCTCTCCAGCGATGCACCCAATGCATACGAAGCTATCTTTTCCCGTAACCGCTCAAGCAGATAAGGATTGTGCTCTATTATACCACCTCCCAGGACAATAAGCTCAGGATTGGCAAGAGTCACCAGCGTCCCTGCGGCGTGAACAAGTGCCGTCTCGAACTCTTCGGCTACACGCCGTTCGTTTTCGATCTGGGAACGGCTGAGCATGCTCAAATCGATCCGTCTATTTTCATTATAGGGATAAAGTTGTTTGGCTATGCCCGATCCTGAAGCAAACAGTTCAATGCAATTATTCCTGCCGCATCCGCAGGTAAACGGCGTTTGACGATAGGGGATATGCCCGATCTCAAACGCGAGATTTCGGCTTCCCCGTATCACTTTCCCCTTCTCCATCACCGCCGCCCCGATCCCCGTTCCGACATACAGTGCCGCCATATTCTGGACATTCCACTCATTTGCTTCGGCTAAAAGTGCACAATTAAGATCGTTATCGATCTCCAGCCGGACACCGTAGCGCTCTGCAACCGTTTTTTTGATCTGCGGCTCATCGACGGCAATATTGGGAGCAGAAAGAATAACCCCCTCATGCACCTGTCCCGCATACGCAATACCTACAAAACCGATATCGTCATATCGTGCCAGTTTTTCTTCGACATAAGCCATCAAAGGAACTTCTTTGGAACTGCATATTTCACTAAAGCTCTCTGTTTCATCAATAAGTTCGCTTCGCAGATGCGTCCCGCCGATGTCGATGAACAGTTTTCTCATCCGATCAATGTCTCATACAATGCGCTATAAATTTTAGCACTTTCATTCCAGGAGAAATCGCATTGCATATTGTGTTTGGCGATTGCGCTGTAACGCTTTTTATCGCCAAACAGCTCTATCGCACGCCCGAATGCGCTCATAAATGCCCGATCGCTCGAACGGTGATACACAATCCCGTACCCCTGCCCTTCAAGCAATGTTTCCTCTTTCGGCGCAAACACCGTATCGGCCAATCCTCCGACAGCATGTACCAGCGGCAATGCCCCGTATCGCATAGCGATCAGTTGATTGAGCCCACACGGTTCGTATAATGAGGGCATCAAAAGAAAATCGGCGGCGGCATACACACGATGGGCAAATGATTCATCGTATCCGAACGACAAAGCAATATTCGCATGTTGTTTAGCTATCAGGGCAAGCGCATCGTGATATTCTTTTTCTCCGTCTCCCAATATCACGATATTGCATTCATAAAGCGCTATTTTCTCAAGATTTTGGATCAGGATATCCATCCCTTTTTGCCATGTAAACCGTCCGATAAAAACGAACAGAGGTTTTTTAGTTCCTTTTAAAGCGCACTCTTTTAACAATGCCGATTTGTTGACAGCCTTCCCTTTAAGATCGCGATAAGGAATACTCAACGCGCTATCACTCTCCGGCGCAAAATGTTCGTCGTCGATTCCGTTAAGAATACCGTGCAGCTTAGCGCGGTGATGACGGATAAATCCTTCCAAGCCGCATCCGAACGCTTCGCCCATAATCTCTTTGGCATAGGTAGGACTGACGGTCGTCACCGTATCGGCGTAAGCGATCCCCGCTTTCATAAAATTGATAGCGCCGTAAAATTCCAAACCGTCCATCGTAAAAAATTTCGGATCGATCCCCAATTTTTCCAGCATGGAAGGATCAAACGTCCCCTGATACGCAAGATTGTGAATCGTATACAATACTTTTGTCGCGATCTGCGGCTCCTGATCGATCAACAATGCGGCTAACGCGCTCTGCCAGTCGTTGAGATGGGCAATCGCAAACGGCTCTTGTCTCAAAAGCTCGACAATCGCGTATGCAAAGATACCGAAACGGATTGCATTGTCTTCATAGCCTGATTCGGGAGGACCGTAGAGAAACTCCCGCTCGCACAATACAGGTGAATAAACGAACCGATATTCGACCCCTGCCATCGTACATCCGAACAACTCGATCGGATACTCCTCTACACCCATCCGAACCGAAAAACTCCGATTCAGGGGAAGGATTCCGAATGCCGATCGGTCGATGAATCGGTACAAAGGCATTACGACGCACATCTCATGCGCTTGCCCTAACGCCCGCGGCAGACTGTAGGTGACATCGGCCAAACCGCCGCTTTTGGCAAACGGATACACTTCGCTCGCTGCGAAAAGGACTCGTGAGGGATTCATACTTGCTCTCCTTTGAGTAATGATGCGGCCAGTTCGGGAGAAACGGGGTTTATCATCATCCCGCTTCCCGATTCAAATCCGCCGTAACGATAAATACGGGGCATAATCCGTATCGAAAACCGAAATGCTTCATCCAAAGGTGCGGAAAAATCATGTTTCCCTTTAAGCGGCGGAGTCGCGATCCATAGATTAAACTGACTGCATCCCAGTTGATTATCGAGTTTTTTAACCGCGCGCAGCAACAAGGCCGACACGGCTTCAATCGCCGTATCGTTTAGGGTATCGATTTGACCGTGAGGTTGTTTTGAACTGATAATCATCTCAAAAGGATAGGCGCTGGCATACGGACAAAAAAGGGTGAAATCCCCTTCCTGAGAAACGATTCGCTCCATTGTATGCTCTTCTTGATCGATCAACGAACCCATCAGCGATTTCCCCGTCGCTTTATAGTGTTCGAAACATTGGAGATAATAATCGTTTATCTGCTTCGGGACCATCGGCAACGCGATCAACTGCGTATGGGCATGCGTTTGTGTCGAGCCGGCCTGATACCCCTCGTTTTTGAAAAGCGAAATGTATTCGATACGCTCATCGTGCCGCAAGTCGGCAACGCGGACGCGAAGTGTTTTAAGCCAATCGCACGCTTCGTTCACGTTCCATTGGCTGATCGACGTACAATGCCTCACGGTGTCGATAATCACTTCGTGTGCGCCGAATCCTTCCCACCTCTCCAGCATCCCCGAATGGTGTTGGTGCGCCGCTTCGATCTGTACCGCCTTGTAAAGATTCGGAATAACGCGGGTTCTCCATCCGGCTTCGTTCGGAAAACTCCCCTCTTGTCTCAGGGCAAAAATTTCGGGCGGCGTCATCGATTCGTTCCCTTCACAAAACGGACATTTTGGAAGAGTCGTCTCGTCTGCCTGTAGCGGTACAGGGCAATCGGGGCGGTGCATACGTTCCGGTGCAATCAAAACATGCGTATCGTGTAAGCGGTCATAACGGATTTCAGACATCGAATACCTCTAGTTCTCCTCGAATTGAGATCGTTTTACTAAATGCGAATACCGCTGCGAAACTGATCCCCTGTGTGCTCAGATCAAATCCTTTTTCGCTCTGAGAGAGTGTTTTAAGAGAAAAATAATAGATATCGCACGGCTGAGAAAAGCGCAACAAGAGTCGCTTATTCAAATAGCCGTCGATGATCTCAAGCCGATCGGTTTGCACCGACATCCCCTCCTCTTCCGCATCCGCTCCGTTGATACGTAACGCTTTGTAATCGGCAAAATGGAAATTATGTTCCAAAACATAGTTCAATACTCTCTCATCGTCTGTTGAAAACGTAATCTCAAATCCGATCCCTTCCACTGAGGGGATGTAATGCTTCTCTAAACGGGCGAAAGCCTTTTCGGGAAAGTACAAACCGCCATCACGCGAAAACGTCACCTTCTCCTGCGTATAGCCTGCTTCAAACGGCTGATTGGCAAAATCGCCGTACTCGCGGAAATCACACCGTTTAAATCGCTGCAGATCAAAACTCCCGTCACTTATGTGATCGATAAACGAATTTTTCAAATACCAGTCGTAGATTACCGTTTCGCGGATCGAATCGTCGATTTCGACCGCCATATTGTGAATCGTGTCGATCCCGTCCTCTACCGCTCTTGCTTCCTGAGTTTTCCCGCCTTCAAGAATTTGGCGGTGGTACGCCTCTTTACGGCGCGTAAGGGTATTTTGCCAGTTAAAACATTCCTGACGGCTGTCAAACTCCACCATTTGCCCGCCATACGCGGCATCGAAGCGAAAAATAACCTTCGGCACCACGATTTTGACTTTATCGTAACCGTCGAGTTCGTTCTGATCCGATACGACGACCTGCTTACCCCGATAACGGATATCTTCGCACCGGATCAGATAGCGGTAGGCATTGTCACGCAGATTCGGCAAATAAAGCCCGCCGAATACACCATGCCACAACGGATCGTTCGTCTGAAGTTTATATAAGTTAATATCAAATTCACCCTCTCCTACCGTTTCTCGTTGTGCGGAGAGTTCCAGCATCCGTTTGTGCAAGCGGTTGCTCTCGGGGTATTTGACAAAAAAGTTTTTCCATATCCCCCCTTTTAGAAACTTCACCCCCTCCTCTTCGTAACGCTGATGTCCCATCTCCTGTTTAAATTCTTCGAGTTTGAGCGCATCGTCCGCACGCAGGCTCCACTCCCCCATTTCATAATACGACGTATTCGGCAGATAAGCGATCCCCCGTGGCCGACGCGTCCGGAAATACTCGCCGTAATGCATCGGCTCGATGGAAGGATCGGCCAATACCGCTTCGATAAAGCGAACCAACCACCCTTTCTCATAAACCCATTCATACGTCCCCGGCCACATACCGAATTTTTCCGCATCGTCAAATATAATCGCTGCAGAATCGTTTTCGCGACAGTAAGAGGTGATCGCTTCGATCGCTTTGTTGACGTTTAAAAACGGCAAAGCATAACGGAGTTTTTTGCTGATCGGAAAAAGCCCCAGCTTTTCGCCCCCCTCCTCGCTCATGTAATATCCGTCCAACACCGCTTCGTCAAATCCGGCGCATTGGAAGTGATAATCGTCCATTACCGTATATTCGATCCCGCATCGGTACAAATCGCGGATTAGGGAAGACTCCCACACCCGTTCCGTCAGCCAGACCCCTTTAGGCGTTTGTGAAAATCCCGATCGGATCGATTTGTTCAGCCGCTCGATTTGAGCGATCCGGTCACGTGAAGGAATCGTACTGAGGATCGGTTCATAATATCCCGCTCCGAAGAGTTCGATACTGCCTCCCTCGACAAGCGTCTTGATCAAAGCATAGACTTCGGGATGAAACTGGGCAATCTGTTCCATCAGCCAGCCGCTGCAATGAAGCGAGAAACGAAATTGCGGATATTGGCTTGCAACCTCGAAAAAAGGTTTATAACACACTTCTACGGCATGATCGATCACCCATCGAAAATTATCGACGGGCTGATGCATATGAATTCCGAACAACAATGATGTTTTAGCCATTTATTCGCCTTATCCTAAAATTAAACAAACCAGTTATTTTCATAATTGTCATCCATATCGACAAGTAGCGATCCAAATCCCGGAAGCGTCTGAATAATATGATTCTCTTCAACGATATCAAAACGCATATGGGCTTTTCCCAAACCGCCGAAAACGGAACGTTTCAACGCCAATTCGACCCGTTCGTCGATACAGAGCCGAACACTCTCGTCTTCAAACGATCCATTGAGGACAAACGTAAATTGCCGTGCGTTTTCCTCTACTAAAACGTGCAAGACCAGCTTGTGCGTTTTTAACGAGGTCACGTCTCCGTCAAACGCCAAAAAAACCGAGTCGTCATCATGCCCGTAATAAATTTTACGGATCGGGCCCCGCACCCGCTCCATCGTCGAATAAAATTTCCCCTCATCCACGACACCGGCACCAGATCGGAAGAGCGTCGTGTAGGGAAAGAGTGTAGATCTCGGTGG
>NZ_CALDDG010000113.1 GCF_937936435.1 uncultured Sulfuricurvum sp.
CTTAAAGGCTTTGATACTCTAAACGGAAACGGGCGAAATCGTCGGCGCGAAGAGGTTTCGCATAATAATACCCCTGAATTTCGTCGCATCCCTGCTGATGAAGATAATCGAGCTGTTCCGTCGTCTCCACCCCCTCGGCGATCGTGCGCAATCCAAGACTTTTGGCCATGCTGATGATCGTACCGACGATCGCTTTATCCTCGGGATCGACATGGATGTCCCGCACGAACGATTGATCGATTTTGAGTTTATAGATATTGAATTTTTTGAGATAACTCAGCGACGAATAGCCTGTACCGAAATCGTCGATCGACATGCGTATTCCTTTTTCATGCAGATCGTTCATGACGCTGATCGCTCTTTGAGGATCGTGCATCGCGACGCTTTCGGTGAGTTCAAGTTCCAGATATTCAGGCGGCAAACCGCTTTCGTGAAGAATATCGGCAACGATAACAGATAGATTCGGGGATCTAAACTGAACTGCCGAGAGATTGACGGCGATGATGAGCGGAGACATCCCCTGATCCATCCATTCTCTGGCCTGACGCGCCGCCGTTCCCAATACCCACTCTCCGATCGGTAATATCGTGCCGTTCTCTTCGGCAATCGATATAAATTCGGCAGGGGAGACGTTTCCAAATTCGGGGTGATTCCAGCGCAGAAGGGCTTCCGCTCCGATGATGGTTTTAGTTTCCGCCGAAAACTGAGGTTGATAATGGAGTTCCAGTTGTGAGCGTTCGAGCGCGTGGCGTAAGGCGTTGCTCAGTTCCAGATTGCGCATGGAAGATTTTTGCATCTCTTCGGTAAAGAAGCAGTAGTTGTTTCGTCCTCCCTGCTTGGCTTTATACATAGCGGTATCGGCATTCTTATAGAGGGTTTCGAAATCTTTGCCGTCGTTTGGATAGAGGGCGATTCCGATAGAGCTTCCGATGCTTAGTTCATGCGTTTCGATATGAAACGGTTTGGAAAAAGCTTCCAGCAGTTTTAGGCCCACTTGTGACGCACCGCTCATTCCGATATTGGGGAGAAGAATCATAAATTCGTCTCCGCCGAGACGGGCGAGGGTATCTTCTTCCCGGAGAATCGATTGAAGCCGATGTGCCGCTTGCACCAGAAGCGCATCGCCGATACTGTGACCTAACGAATCGTTAATGTCTTTAAAATGATCAAGATCGAGGAACATGACGGTTATTTCTCGGTTATTCCGTTTGGCGAGGCTGATGAGATCTTTAATCCGCAAGTCCAGCTGCGTCCGATTCGGCAAACCGGTGAGCCCGTCGAAATTGGCAAGATAGTGAATTTGGCGTTCGGATTCTTTTCGCTGGGTGACGTCCCGGATGATCCCCAGCAGCATCGTAACGTTTCCTTCTTCGTCGTGCATCGGTACGGCATTGATTTCCAGCCATCGATGCGTCCCTTTGATCCCTGTTATTTCAAACTCCAGATACCCCTTGTCTCCATGTATGACACGACGATGGAGATCGACGAACTCCGAACGCCATTGCGGTAACAGGAATTTTAGCAGTTTGTAGGTTTTGGCCTCTTCGGGCGTATCCGCTTCCAGCATGGCCAGACCGGCAGGGTTCATTTCGATTAAATTCCCCTGTGTGTCGAGCAGGATAACGCATTCGGGTTCATTGGAAATGATGGATTGAAGCCGTTCCTGGCTCTCACGCAATGCATTTTCGGTATTCTTACGTGCGGTGATCTCTTCGTAAAGGCCGACCACGCCGACAATCTCTCTGTTTTTATTGTATAGGGGAGCTTTGGAGGTACTTAGCCAGATCGTATCTCCTTGCGGAGTTGTCTGGGATTCTTCGAAAAAGAGCTTCGGTATGCCCGACTCCATGACACGCCGATCATCTTCCTGATACAGTTTCGCTTGTTCTCTCCAGCACAGCTGGGTATCGTTTTTTCCGATTACGTCTTTCGGATCATTCTCTCCGGCATCATTGGCAAAAACCTGATTGCATCCGAGATAGTTCAGGTGACTGTCTTTCCAAAAGATTCGAACGGGAGAAGTATTGATGATGGAAAAAAGGAGATTGTTGGTTTCGGTAAGGGTGTTTTCCGCTTTTTCACGTGCAATGTCACGCTCAAAACTCTCCAGCGCATAGCTGATATCCGTCGCCATCTCTTCAAGCAGTTTTTGTGCGGGTGCGTCGAAAGCATAGGTTTTTTCGGTATAAAGAGTGAATACTCCGACAACGTTTCCGTCGCGATATAACGGGAGGGCGGCGGAGGAACCCCAGCCGAATTTATGAGCCTTCTCATGCCATAAGGCAGTCATCGGATCGTGTTGAAAATCTTGACACCATACCGGTTTGCCCGTATGCAAAGCACGCCCTGTCGGCCCTTGACTCGTCGGATCGGTCGGATCGGTCGAAATGGCAATATCTTCAAGATATTCCGTCCCCTCTCCGTAAGAGGTGACAACGGCGAGATGGCGTATCGATTCGTCGACGATACCGATCCATCCCATTTTCATTCCTCCGTACTCGACGGCATCGCGGCAGATAATCGGGAAAAGTTCCGTTTCATCCGAAGAGCGGACGATAGCCTGATTACATTGGCTGAGTGCGGAATAAAGCTGGCGCAGCCGTTCGTTATTGGCGATGAGTTCTTCGAGTCTGAGCTGTGTTTCCCTCAGCCATCCCAAAACACTGTTCTCATCTCCCGAAGATACGGTGATGGGGATGGAAAAATTTCCTTTGCCGATACGTTTGATATGCATGTGAACATCATCTACGTTTCCTCCCAATGTCCGATATAAGGATTGATGCAGACGCCAGAGGGTAAAGAGGAAGAAAAATCCGACTCCGACAAAAACGACACGTAATACCCATGCGATCACTTCGGCGGTGTGGACGGCTTTGGTCGTGCGTGTGTTCATCAGCGTATAAAATTGGTCGATAGGGCGCATGATGGAAGCTTTTGCCCGGTGATAGGCTTCGTCGTGCAAAATTTCGACCGCTTTTTCTCTTTGAAGCGCTTTCTCTTGCGGTGTTCCGGATGCTTCGATCAGTTTCATCGCCGCGAATTCGGTTTGAGTCAGGGTATCGGAGTTGTTTTTAGCTTCTTGCAGTTTTCCGAACTCTTCGGAGGTAAATCCTGCTTGCCGCATTCTTTCGATCAGCGGGAGCATGTGTGAGGTAAACGGACGGGGACGTCGGTCATCCAAATCAACCAAATCCCAATAGATATTTTGATAATTGAGAGGATAGGGCTCTTTTCCGTTGCGGATATTGAGAATCTCTTGGTAATGGCGTTTATAGATGATATTTCCGGTCGCCGCATAGGTTCGGATCATACGGGTCAGATCATCTGAGGATTGGCGCAATTCATCCGCCAGTAAAAAAGAGATTATCCGGCGTTTATTAGCATCGTCAATCCGTTTTTCGGAATACATATAAAGAACAGTCGAGAGCGAAAATAAAAATAAAGCTGCGAAACTTCGCCATAAGTGGCGCATAAACGGAGCGGAATAAGGTCTGTCCAAAGGTAAAAACCCTCTTGTGGTAAAAATTCTGCTTTGAGTGCTGTTAAGATGATAGCACAATTTATCGGAGTTGACTCTGCCGAAGCGTACGTGGTTGTTTAAATCGTCCAAAGCGGCTATAATTCGATAATTTTTTTTAGTTTGAGATAGGAGCACTTGGGTATGGGAAGAGCGTTTGAATACCGTAAAGCCGCAAAAATGAAGCGTTGGGGGAATATGTCGCGAATATTCCCGAAACTTGGCAAAATCATCACGATGGCTGCCAAAGAGGGTGGTCCCGATCCCGACATGAACCCGAAACTTCGTACGGCTATTTTGACGGCAAAAGCGCAGAATATGCCCAAAGACAACATCGATGCGGCGATCAAACGGGCGACCGGGAAAGATGCGATTACCCTTCTGGAAGTAAACATCGAAGGGAAAGCGCCTCACGGCGCATTGATCTTCGTCGAATGCGCAACGGATAACAATACCCGTACGGTAGGGAATGTCCGCAGTTATTTTTCCAAGGCGAAAGGGGAGATGCTCAACAACGGTTCTCTCGAATTTATGTTCAGCCGTAAAGCGGTTTTCAGTTTTCCAAAACCGGAGATGGATCTCGAAGAACTGGAATTCGCATTGATCGATGCGGGTCTCGAAGAACTCGAAGAGGATGAAGGGGAAGTAAGCGTAACGGGAGATTATACCGCTTTCGGTGCGCTCTCAGCGGCCTTGGAATCTTTGGGAATCGCACCGACAAAAGCGGCATTGGAACGTATTCCGAATACAACGGTCGAATTTACCGACGAACAGATGGTCGATATCGAAAAATTGATCGATCGCCTCGAAGAGGACGATGACGTGCAGGCTGTTTATACG
>NZ_CALDDG010000114.1 GCF_937936435.1 uncultured Sulfuricurvum sp.
CTACATCTTTGTAGTCAATGAAATCAACTTTTTGTTCGCAGTATTTGCAATAACGTTTTTTGTATTTTCTTTTTTCTGACATGGTTGTATCCTTGTACTTTTGTTAAAACGGAATTTCGTCTTCGTTGATATCAATCTCAGGGAGATTGTTTTCAGGCATTTTTGCCGGTGACGGTTTTGAGTATGAAGGTGGTGGATTGTAGGCTTTCGGCTCGTTATAGCCTCCGCCGTAATTTCCAGAATCACCCATATCTGAATAACCGCCTTGAGAACCTTCGCCGCGTGAATCGAGCATTTGCATCGTTTCGACGATAACGGAGTGTTTAGAGCGTTTTTGTCCGCTTTGTTGATCTACCCATTGTTCAAACTGCAGTCTTCCTTCGACAAGGATTTTAGACCCTTTGCGAAGGTATTGGTTGGCAACTTCACCTGAACGGCCGAAAAAAGTGATGTCGACAAAACATGTCTCCTCTTTTTTCTCGCCGTTCATCGTAAATTTACGACTGGTCGCAATCGCGGATTTGGCAATTGCCGAACCGTTTTGAGAATATCGAAGTTCGATATCGCGGGTGAGATTTCCAACCAAAATGACTTTGTTATACATAGGTTTATCCTTAAGGGCTTAAGACGCTGCTTCTTCTTTTTTCTCAGCAACAGCAGCAGGTTTTTTGGTTTTTTCAACCATACCGTTCCATGCTGCAACTTCACGTTTTGTATCGTATTTCATAGTTACGAAACGCAAAATTTCCTCATTGATACGAAAACGACGTTCGATTTCAGCAATTGCAGAAGGTGCAATTTTGTAATACATAACGTAGAAATAACCGCGAGCGTTTTTCTCGATCGGGTATGCCAATTTTTTCATTCCCATCGCATCGCGAGCAACGATTTCACCGCCGTTGGCTGTGATAACCTCTTCAACGAGTGTGATGGTGTTTTTAATCTCTTCTTCTGTAAGAGTCGGTTTTACGATTACTAAGTTTTCGTAATGTCTCATAGCGTATGTCTCCTTATGGTGTTCGCCCCTTATGGTATTAATACAGCACGACAATCGTGTTGCAAAGAGCAAGGAACGCGCGGATTATACTAAAAATCTGCTTAATTTAAGTTTTGGCTATAGAACACTCTGGAGTTTGAGAAGTGCCGAAAGCAGCAAAGATTCCTGATCGGGAGAACCGGTCGATTTCATTTTCAATTCGGTATCGAGGAGGAGATTGATCCCCCGTTTATACCCCTCAGGAGAGATTTTGATCGAGAGGGCGGCGCGCTCTTTTTCGATGAATCCGGGAAGTTTATATCCCAACACGAGAGCCGAATCGGCGACACCGTGGATTTTGATGGCACTGTTAAAAAGATAGAGCTGGGTCAGAAATCCGCTGATGGCGGTGAGCAACTGGATTTCGTTTTCTCCCGATTCGAGGAGATGGCGCAATGCGGGGAGGAACTCTTTTTTCTCGATGACACGGGCGATGAAGTGGTCGAGCTTTATTTCGCTGAGTCCAAATACATGCTCGTCGATCTCTTTAATCGTGATCGGCTTTGCAAGAATTGCAAGTTTGGAGAGTTCATTGCATGCGAGGGCAAGGTCACCGTTATGAATATCGAGAAGATGAAGTGCGGCATGCGGATCAAGCTGAATACCGAGGGATTGGGCTTCTTGGAGAACAATGGCTCGTGCTTCGTTAGCATAAGGGTGAAAAAAACGGACAGATCCGGTGTGCGAACCTTTAAATGCGGAATCAGCCCCTTTGACATCATCGCCGTAATAGCAGTAAATAAAGGTGTTGTCGCTATTTTTACCGACGAGTTCGACCAGGGCGTCGAGGTCGGCTTTCGGCACTTTTTTTTCATTTTTGATGATGAGGAGATTTTGATCGCCGAAGAGTGAACCTTGGGATAGATGGGCTTTTGCCGTGTTGAAATCGTACTCGTCATGATAAAGGCTCAGTACCGATGCTCCCTCGATTTGTGCCAGTTTATGGGCATAGCGATCGATTAAAAAATGGCTTTCACCAAAAAGAGCCATAGCATGCGGAGTACTGTTGTTCTGCAAGTGACGGTCTAAATCCTGTCTATTCATCCGTTTCCTTTTCAATGCGCCGTACAAACGAGGCGGTAATTTTTGCGGTAGCAAGATTGGCACTTTCGATTTTGACGATGATGTCATCAAACAGCATAAGGCCGAACGGAGCGGTAACGCTGACCTTTGCTCCCATGATTTCGTCATGGATTTCGGCGAAAACGTCCTCTTCGGCTTTCATGACACGCGCCTTGAATTCCTGACCGATAACGGTAGCGGCCCAGCGGGCGAATTTGCGCTCATGGAAGCGGATTTCGATGTCACTGGCTTCACGCTCTTTTTCGCTGATCGAGGTACAGAGCGATTCGATATTACGAAGAACATACGATCCTTCTTCGGTATCGCCCGCGGCAATCGCTTTGAGAAGGCGGTGGACGATCAGATCGCTGTAGCGGCGGATCGGAGAGGTGAAGTGGGTATAGCGATCGAATCCGAGACCGAAATGCCCCATATTGTACGGTGCATAGCGTGCTTGCATTTGTGCACGGATGATGAGGGTATCGACTTCGCTAACAAGACCTCGTTTCTCGGCTTCGGCCTGAATAGCGGTAATGGTCTCTTTGATTGTTCCTTGGGATTCGACGAAGATACCGATCGAAGCCAGTTCGGTATAGAGGCTCTGGAGTTTCATCGGGGATGGGGATTCGTGGATACGGAAAACTCCCCGCTCATACAGAGATGCCGCCGCTTTATTGGCTAGGAGCATACAATCTTCGATCAGGGCATGTGAGGGGGTCTCTATAGCGAATTCGGTCGATACGATGTTTTGTTCTTCGTCGATCCGCATCTCCAGCTCACTGGAGCGGAAGTTGTACCCTTTTTTCATCCGTTCTGCCCGAAGTTTTTCGGTGAGTTCGTTGAGTGCGGGGATATAGGCCAAAACCTGTGCCTCTTTTTCCGTCTCGGCTTGATGATTCCCCTCAAAAAAGGCATCGATCTGTTCATAAGTGAATCGTCGGTGAGAGTGGATGATCGACTCGTAATGGGTGTGGGAATCCATCTCGAAGGTGACCGGGTCGATATGCATCTCAAATGTATAGGCGAGACGATCGACGAGAGGCTGAAGCGAACAGAGCGTCTCGCTCAGTTCACGCGGCAGCATCGGGATAGAACGGTGGGGAAGGTAGATCGAAAAGCTGCGGTAAATCGCTTCGGCATCGATCGCTCCGAAAGGGTGGACGTATTCGCTGACATCGGCTATGGCGACATACAGAGTAGAGGTTTCGGGAATATAGCAGATCGCATCATCGAAGTCTTTTGCGGTGACAGGGTCGATCGTACAAAACGGCAGATGGCGCAGGTCCCGGCGATGCGGATAGAGCGATGCATCGACCTCTTTGGGAAACTCGCGTGCCATTGCCAGTACGTCATCTTCAAACGCATCGTGTTTATTGTAGAGGGCAAGAACGATTTTTTCATCCACTTTCGGGTCACTTAGATTTCCGAGATACGCGGCGATGGTTCCGCTTTGGTTATTGATCTGATAAAGCGATCCTTCGGCGTTTTCAGGAAGGTCGGTAAGGGCAAAACCGGCAGGATGATCGGTACGGATATCATACAGACCTATATGTCCGTTTTTGGAGGAGACAACCGCAACACTGAAGGTTTCGCTCCGTCCGGCGATGACGACGACTTTTGCCTGAGGGCCGCCGCGTCGTCCCAAAAGGCGTTGTGCGATGACGAGATCGCCGTTTTTAGCTCCTATCAGGTTTGCCATCTCGATGAAATGGTCCCGGACACTCTCTCCAATTGTCTGGAGATAGGCCCCGTTATCGGAAGCCAATGAGATAATTCCGGCGCGGTATTGGGAAGCGAACTGGTATTTCCCGTCCGTATGGGTCAGGAGCTTCATTGCGCTCCATTGATCCACCAGAGGACGTTCATCAGCAGCGATGTCTTGGTCATACAGACCGTGGGTAAGACGAATTAGGAGTGATTTCATGAGGATATTATAGTCTATATACACTTCTATGGTAGAATTTTTTCTCATTTTAATAAAGGAAATATCATTCAATGACACATGAAGCCGTTCTCAACCAACTCGGATATGCTCCGAACGAAGCGTTAAGTTTGCAACTGAGCCGTATCGAAAACAATACCAAAGGGTATGAAAAAATTATCAAACATATTTTGGATCTTCACGAAGCGCTTAAAACGGATGAATCGTATATTGCCCTTTCCAATAGCAACGACTATTTCAAAATCAAAATCGATGCCAGCGGCGAGACCAGTGCGGCGGATGCGATGGAAAAAATTAACCATTTTGCCCATAAATACAAAGTCGAATTGCAAAAAGTAGACGGAAAACCGACTTATTATATTCTCGGATTTGCGGCGTAAATGACGAACGAACCGATGACACCGCGAGGGTATGATGAGCTCTTGCGGGAGTTTAAGTACCTCAAAGAGATTGAAAAACCCCGTGTCAATCAGGAAAAACAGCGTGCGGCGGAGCTGGGTGATCGAAGCGAGAATGCCGAATATCATGCCGCAAAAGAGAAGCTTCGCCACATCGATAAAAGGCTCTTTTATCTTAACTCGATGATCGAAAAAGCGCAGATCATCGATCCCGCTTTGTTGGATCATTCCCGTATCCATTTTGGTGCGACGGTCGGTATCATCGACATTCAAAACGACGATGAATTCTCCTATACGATTTGCGGGACGTTGGAAAGCGAGCCTGAAAATGCATTGATATCGGTTCACTCACCGTTAGCGCGTGCGATGCTTGGGAAAGAAGAGGGGGATGAGTTTAGCGTCAATCTTCCGAATGGAAGAAAGAGCTATGAGGTCGTTTCGATCACCTACCGTGAAGTTTTCGAGTTGAAAAAAAATCATCGGAGTGAAAAAGATTTCGGATTTCATTAATCCGTTATTATTTGATCTCGATTTTTTTCGAGACTTTTTTATTCGGGTTTTTAAGAACCGTGATTTTAAGAACACCGTTAAGCGAAGTGGCCGTTATCGCGTCGAAATCGGCATCTTCGGGCAACAGGTAGCTTTGGCGAAATTGGGAAATAGAGCGTTTGGACTCTTTTTTAGTTTCGCTCTCTTCTTTACGTTCTCCCGATACCATCAATCGGTTTCCGGATGTTTCGATGGAGATATCTTTTTTATCCATCCCCGGCAAATCGATGTCGATGAGATAGGCTTTCTCGTTTTCTTTCATAGATGAAGCACCGTACATTGAGTTCATATGCGGAAAAGGGCGGTTAAAAAAGTTTTCCATCTCCTGCATATCCCAAAACGATCCCATCGGTTCGGTAGCCGGCATTTCGGGTTTATGCTGAGGTACGGCTGCCGCTGCACCGAGTAAAACAGGGATACTTCCCAAAGCAATTACAAGACGTTTAGACAGAGTCATACTTAAACCTCCAATTGATGATCTTGAATACTAAATTTAGAGCGATTTTGTAAATGGACAGCAAATTAAGGGGGGCTTTGATTAGCCTTTGGTATAATCGCGTTACTATTATCATCATTACAAGGAATTTGCCGTGAGCACTCCCCTTCCGGACATCGAAAAAGTCCTCAAACAACATAAACTCTCGCTAGGAGATTATGAGCATATCAAAAAGATCCTCGGACGCGAGCCAAACCTCGTCGAGATCGGGATTTTTTCGGCGATGTGGAGTGAACACTGCAGTTACAAATCGTCCAAAAAACATTTGAGCGGTTTTCCGGTCAGCGCACCGTGGGTCATTCAGGGACCGGGTGAAAATGCGGGCGTTATCGATATCGGCGGCGGATATGCGGCGGTTTTCAAAATGGAGAGCCATAACCATCCGAGTTTCATCGAGCCGTATCAAGGTGCGGCAACGGGAGTAGGGGGGATCATGCGTGACGTTTTCACCATGGGTGCCCGCCCTATCGCCAACCTCAATGCGCTTCGTTTCGGAAACGTGTTGAACCAAGATGATATCAGCGCGCATCAGCGCTATTTGGTACGCGGTGTCGTATCGGGTATCGGCGGATACGGTAACTGTATGGGGGTTCCGACGATCGGCGGTGAAACAAGCTTCGATGAATGCTATAACGGCAATATCTTGGTAAATGCATTTACCCTTGGGTTAGCGAAAAGCGATGAAATTTTCTACGGAAAAGCGGAAGGGATCGGAAATCCGGTTATCTATGTCGGATCTAAAACGGGACGTGACGGTCTGGGCGGTGCAGTCATGAGTTCCGACAGCTTTACCGAAGCATCTAAAGGACTTCGTCCGACAGTACAAGTGGGCGATCCGTTTACCGAAAAATTGCTTCTTGAAGCGTGTTTGGAACTTTTCAAAACCGATTATGTCGTGGGTATTCAGGATATGGGTGCTGCGGGTCTGACATCGAGTTCGTTCGAGATGGCAGGGCGTGCCGGAAGCGGGATGATCATGCATCTGGACAAAGTGCCTGCGCGCGAAGAGGGGATGATGCCGTATGAGTTCATGCTCTCCGAGTCACAAGAGCGTATGCTTATTTGTGCGAAAAAAGGCTCAGAACAGGCGATCATCGATATTTTCGAGAAATGGGATCTTGACTGCGCGGTCATCGGTGAAGTAACGGCAACCGGGAAAATGGAGCTGTTCTGGCACGGTGAGAAATGTGCCGAGGTTCCGGTCGATCCGGTGAGCGAAGAGGCTCCGGTATTGGATCGTCCTATGAGCCGTCCGGCCTATTTGGACGAAGTCGCAAAAGTCTCTCTTAGCGATTTTGAAGTGGTAGACAATCAAAAAGCGTTTGAAAAACTGATTTCATCGATGGAAGTGGTCGATAAGAGTTGGATTTATCAGCAATATGACTCGATGGTACAAACCAATACGGTCAAAAAGGGAGGCGAACTTGATGCTTCGGTTATCCGTATTAAAGAAAACGGCGTAGCCTTGGCAATGAGTGCCGACTGCAATGTCCGTTACTGCTATATCGATCCGAAAGCGGGAGCTGCGGCAGCCGTTATCGAAAGCGGCCGTAACGTCGCGATGAGCGGTGCGACGCCTAAAGCGATCACCGACTGTCTGAATTACGGAAATCCTGAAAATCCGGAAGTGATGTGGCAGTTCGGTCAAGGATGCTTGGGGATTAAAGAAGCGTGTGCCGAATTGAATACTCCGGTTATCGGGGGTAACGTATCTCTATATAACGAAACAAACGGCAAGTCGGTATTCCCGACACCCTCTATCGCAATGGTCGGAGTTAATGAAGATCAGAACAAAGTTTTGATGTCCGCATTCCAAAAAAACGGCAACGTTCTGTACCTCGTCGGTGAAAGTCGTTCAGAATTTGGAGGATCACTCTATATGAAAGAGCTTTATAATGTCGTAGCGGGAACCATTCCGGCAATCGATTATGAGAAAGAGCGTGCATTATGGAACCTTGTCATCGAAGCGAATAAAAAAGGGCTTTTAGCCGCGGCAAAAGATTGCAGTAGCGGCGGTGCGGCAATCGCACTGGCAAAAATGGCGTGTGTCAGTGACAAAGGGGCGAATATTTCCATTGCGGTTGAAGACGAGCGTGATATTTTTGCAGAGAGCATGTCACGTGCAATCATCGAAGTGGCACCGGAAAACTGTGGAGCTTTCGAAGCGATGGTCGGCTCACTGGCCTGTCAAAAAATCGGGACGGTCGGCGGCGATACGTTTACTATCAACGATGTGACGATGAGACTTCCTGAGATGCAAAACATCTACTACAATACCTTCAAAAAAGTGATCGAAGGCGATCTCTAGTTTCTTTTTTCCTTCTCTCGAATTGGGAGAGGGAACTTTTTCTTCTGAATTTCAATCCTTATAGTTTATACGCTACAATAAAAGAAAACAAGGCAACAATCGGGTGAAATTAAAAGCACAGTTTTTTATTTTTATGTCACTTGTTCTCCTGCTGTTTGTATCCGCAGTCTGGATCTATGCGGATAGATTGCAAGAGAGAATCAATGAAAAATGGGGTGAACGGTTTGTCAAAAAGCAAGTGATTTTTGATAAAAACCGTACTTTGCTTCCGATTATGCGTGAAGTTGCATTGGCCAAAAAAATGGCGGAAGACCCTGAAATCCTCCAAATGGCACGTAATGAAAACGATCCGGTGAGTGTACAAAAAGGGATCGACGCTTTAGAATATTATCGGCTGAAGTTTGCGGATCGGAGCTATTTTGCCGCGTTCGCAAAGTCTCGACACTACTATTTTAACGATTATTCTAACCAATATACCGGCAAACAGCTGGGATATACCCTCTCTCCATCCGATAAAAATGATCAATGGTTTTTTAAAGCGCTCATGGTCAATGAACCGTATCAAATCAATGTGAATAAAGATACGATAATGGGAACCACCAAAGTATGGATCAATTTTTTATTGCGAGATGGGAACCAAACTCTCGGCATCGTCGGAACCGGACTTGATCTGGGGCAGTTTTTAAAAGAATCGGTGGGAATAGAACAAGATGGCGTACGCAATCTTTTTATCAACCGTGAAATGGCCATACAACTTGAACGTGACACCAATCTGATCGATTATGCCAGTATCGCTAAGAAAAAGGGAGAACACCGTACCCTCGGTGTTTTACTCCACCGTGAAGAAGATGTAAAAGCAATACAAAACGTAATGAATGAAATCGGAACACTTGCTAATGCGGATCAAATCAGAACTCTTTGGATTGATTTCGAAGGGAAAAAACAGTTACTGGGGATCGCCTATTTACATGAGTTGAATTGGTTTAGCCTGACATTGATCGATTCTCAGGAACTTTCGTTGGTCAATAGTCTTTATAGCGTTCCGATTTTGATTGCACTGTTAAGCGCTTTTTTTCTTGCGATCGGATTTGTTCTGAATCAGCTCTTTCTTAATCCGCTGAATCGTTTGAAAGCAGTGATCGTCAGTACCGAAAAAGACGAGTACCGTATCGATCCTCCGATAGTTGGAAAAGGGGAGATCGCCGAACTCTCTCAGGCTTTTCGGCAAATGGTTGCTTTGGTACGGGAAAACAATGCCGTAATGGAAGAAAAAATACGTCTAAGAACCCATGAAGTTGAACAAAGCGAACAAAAGCTCAATACAATATTAGAGAGTGTTGACGCGTACATTTACATCAAAGATGCACACTATCGCTATGTATATGTCAATAAGCAGGTTCGGGAATTTTTTGGAAAAGAGGCGCAGGCAATTATCGGTAAAGAGGATGATGAATTTTAGATCGGAAGAGCGTCGTGTAGGGAAAGAGTGTAGATCTCGGTGGTC
>NZ_CALDDG010000115.1 GCF_937936435.1 uncultured Sulfuricurvum sp.
CACCGAGATCTACACTCTTTCCCTACACGACGCTCTTCCGATCTTGATCAACGCCCCCTCATCCAACAGCTCACTGCCGCATACGGGGCAATGCTTCGGTCGGGGAATGCTTTGCTCATTTCCCGTCCGCTCCGCCGTAATGACCTTGACGATTTTGGGGATGACGTCGCCGCTACGCAGGATGATGACCTTGTCCCCGATGCGGATATCTTTGCGCTCAATCTCGTCGAAATTGTGGAGCGTCGAGCGCTCGACCGTTACCCCCTCGATATCGACCGGTTCGACGATGGCGACAGGGGTGACGACACCGCTGCGCCCCACCTGCATGATAACCTCTTTGAGCGTTGTGAGTTTCTCGATCGCGGGGAATTTGTACGCCGCCGCCCATCGCGGATTTTTGACCGTGTAGCCCAGTTCGTCCTGCACCGCAATCGCATCGACCTTGATCACCATCCCGTCGAGAAGCATCGCGAAGTTATCCCGCTCGACTCTCATCTCATGGTAAAAGGTCTCGATTTGATCCGCACTCTCACACAGATGCGTCATATGGGGATTTCGAAACCCGAGTCCATAGACCCACTCCATCCGCTCACTGAGGTTTTTGATCTCCAGCGTATTGGCTCCGATGCCGTAGGGCATAAAGACCAGACGGCGCGACGCCGTGATACGGGTATCGAGCTGACGGAGACTTCCCGCCGCCGCGTTGCGCGGATTGGCAAACAGTGATTCGCCGTTTTTCAGCCGTTCTTCGTTGATCTTCTCAAAATCCTCTTTGAAAATGACTACTTCGCCTCGAATCTCGATCCGCTCTTTGTATCCGATACTCAGAGGAATACTCTGGATCGTTTTGGCGTTTTGGGTAACGTCTTCCCCCAGGGCGCCGTCGCCTCGGGTAATCGCCTGCACGAGTATGCCGTTATCGTAGATGAGATTGAGACTCGCCCCGTCGAATTTCGGTTCGCAATAAAAGCGGACATCGCCGTAAACTTTCGTGATACGGTTTACCCACGTCTCCAACTCCTCGCGGTCAAAGAGATCTTCTAGACTCCACATGCGCACAAGATGCCGTGCTTTGTCGAACTTATCCTGCGGCACGTCTCCGACCCGCTGTGTCGGAGAATCGCTCACGATCTCACTCGGATGTTCCTGCTCGTACGCGACTACCTGGTGATAGAGGATATCGTACTCCTCGTCCGTCGTGATCGGATCGTCGAGGACGTAATAGTGATACGAGTATTTTTTGAGTTGTTCTACGGCGGTTTTATAGTCGGTTTGGGTCATTGCATCACTCGTTCAAAAAAAAGGGTTAATGATAAAAACATCAATCATAAGCGCTATGATAGCAAACATTATAATAAGTCCGAAAAAAAATGCTCAGGACTATTTTTCAGGTAGTGCGTTCGACCCGTTCCCATAATTTTTCCGGTTCTGTTGAAAGTTCCAACGCTTCTTCGATTTGCGGAGAAGTCAATTCTTTAGCGATCACTTCCTGTACCTCTTTAGCCGTTTCGTTCCCTTTGGCAATCGCTATCGTTAAAAAAGCATACGCGGCGACCGTATCTTTCGGGACATTTTGTCCAAAAGCATACACCAATGCTACATTAGTCAACGCAGATGGCTCCTCCGCCCTGGCCGCTTTACGATACCACTCTATCGCTTTTTCGCTCTCTCCGTTAGCTTCGTACACATCTCCCAAAGAGCTTTGTGCCGGAGCGAATCCCTGCGCCGCCGCCTTAGAAAACCAGATAATCGCCTCGCGGATATTCTTAAATACGCCTAGCCCTTCTGCGTATATCGTCCCTAATGCGCTTTGTGCCGGAGCATAATTCTGTTCGGCTGCTTTATGATACCATTGGTGCGCCTCGGAGTAATCCTGTCTTATCCCTTTTCCCGAAGCATACATCACCGCCAGATTAAACTGGGCATCGGCAAATCCCTGTTCTGCGGACTTTCGATACCACTCCGCCGCTTTAGCATAATCTTGATCCGTCCCCTGCCCTTTTTCGTATAACCAGCCGAGATTGTTCTGGGCGATCATTTCTCCGCTTCGAGCCGCTTTCGCATACCAGTGAAACGCTTTTTCATTATCTCTTCCGACACCGTTGCCATACTCGTACATTTCACCCAGACTCGTCTGTGCCGGAGCAAATCCTTGTGCAGCCGCCAAATTGTACCAATACAAGGCACTCTTATAATCTTGTGAAACGTACGAACCGATGTAGTACATGTTGCCGAGCTTGTTTTGTACGGAGGCATCGCCCGCTTCTGCGAGTTTGGTGATTTTTTTGAAATTGACGGCATCGACAAAAGGGCGCAACAGATTTTTAAACACGTTTTATCCTCCGCTTTTCAACTTCCGTCATCAGTAATGTTATTATATGTCATAAATCTAAATCACAACCTAACAATTTTCACCAAGAAGATTTTGTTATTTATCGTTTTGATAATTTTAATGCAATTCCGAGTCTATACACCTAAAAACATCTCTATATCCACCTCGATCTTCGGTGCGGCGGTGGTTGCTTTTTCGATATAAAGAGTCTTGAAAAACGGATCGAGCATATCATCGGATTCGAGGTTATTGAGGATCGAGTACTCAAACCATTGAGCGATCCACGCCGTATTGATCACCTGACCGCTTGAGCCTATGACAACAAACAAATCGCACTCTTCGATTGCTCGTTGAAGTTCTGCGTACATCGGTGCCTCTTCCCCGAACATCACGACGTTATGGCGGATGTTATCACTCTCGCACGACGGACACGTCGATCCCTCCTGCGACTCATACCCGATCTCGTAAACCCGTCCGCACTCTTCGCACCGCAGATCGGTGAGGGTGCCGTGCAGATGGATTACGGCGGGACACCCCGCACGCTCGAACAGATCGTCGACGTTTTGGGTCAGTACTTCGATCTGATCGGGGTAACGCT
>NZ_CALDDG010000116.1 GCF_937936435.1 uncultured Sulfuricurvum sp.
TGGTTGAAGCATTGAGCAAAGGGGATAAAATCGTTACTACCGGCGGTCTTGTCGTTGAGATTAAAAAAGTTGAAGATCAATATTTTGCCGTAAAATTCAACAATGACACCGAAGGGCGGCTTGTGAAAGACGCGGTGGCGAGAAAGTACGAGGATGAAGCTTAATTATCGTGTCGTTTTACTGATCCTGGCTACAGTCTTCGGACTGATGTTTTCGCTTCCGACGTTTAACCAGAACATCGAAGGGAAGAAAATTACCCTCGGTCTTGATTTGCAGGGCGGATTGCATATGTTATTGGGGGTGAAAACCGACGAAGCGGTCAACTCGCAGCTCAAATCGATCGCTTCGAGTATCAAACATTTCGCCGAACATAACGATATCCTTGTAGAGGGGATAAGCGTCGCGGACGATAAAGTCGTTTTCGAACTGTTGGATTCGGATGATGCGACGACGATGGACGAACAGCTTAAAACAATCGAGGGTACGGTGGTCAATGCCGCAAACGGTAAATATACTGTGTCGATTACCCCGGTTGAAGTTGAAAAACTGAAAGTTCAGGCAGTCGATCAGGCGATCGAGACGATTCGTAACCGCCTTGATCAGTTCGGTTTGTCCGAACCGACGGTAGCGAAACAAGGGGTTGATAAAATCCTGGTTGAACTTCCGGGGATCAAAACACCGCAAGAAGAACAGCGTGCACGTGAGCTGATCTCGCGCGCTGCGAAACTGGAACTGATGGCGGTGGATGAAGAGCGTTCCATGCGGGTGAATGACCTGAGCGAAATGGAAGCGGCGAGTTACGGGGATAAAATCCTTGAGGACGCGCTTCAACCGCAGTTGAAACATCTGGTCAGCGAGATTCCGATTCTGGACGGGACGATGCTGACCGATGCTCATGTCGGTTACGATCAGAACAACCATCCGGTGATCAACTTTACCCTGAATGCCCAAGGTGCCCAAATTTTCGGTGATTTTACCGGTAAAAGCGTCGGTAAACGTCTGGCGATCGTTTTGGACGGAAAAGTTTATTCCGCTCCAGTCATTAATGAACGTATCGGCGGAGGAAGCGGTCAGATCAGCGGTAACTACACCGTTGCCGAAGCGAACGATTTGGCGATTGCATTGCGTTCGGGAGCGTTGTTGGCTCCGATTTATATGATGGAAAAACGCTCCGTAGGACCGAGCCTCGGTGCGGACAGTATCAAAGCGAGTATGATTGCGTTGATCTCGGGCTTCGTACTGGTCGTTTTATTTATGATGGTCTATTACGGGGTTGCCGGTGTGATCGCAAACGTCGCGTTGGTGGTGAACATCCTTTTGATTATCGGGGTTATGGCACTTTTCGGAGCAACATTGACTCTACCGGGGATGGCGGGGATCGTTTTGACGGTCGGTATGGCCGTCGATGCCAACGTCATTATCAATGAACGGATACGGGAAATCCTCGCTGAGGGCTCTTCCGTCAAACGGGCGATAGAAGTCGGATACGAAAACGCGATGCGTGCGATTACCGACTCGAACATCACGACTCTGATTGCGGCCGTTGCATTGTATATGTACGGAACGGGGCCGATCAAAGGGTTCGCGATCACGATCAGTATCGGGATCTTGGCATCGATGCTGACCGCTATTTTGGGAACGCACGGTATTTATATCATGTTGCAGGAACGTATTTCCAAAGCTAATAACAATGCCCTATGGTTCGGCATGAAACGGAGATCGTAATGGAGTTGTTTCGTTATACAAAACCGATCGGGTTTATGAGCAAATCGAAATATGCGATGATCATTTCGATGATGTTGGTATTAGGGTCTATTTTTCTGATCGCGACAAAAGGGCTGAACTTCGGGATCGATTTTGCTGGAGGGACGATTGTTCAAGTCAAGTATGAGGGGGCCGCTCCGATTGATAAAATGCGGGAAAAATTAGCGAACAACCCTTTATTCGAAGGCTCTTCGATCAATGAATTCGGTTCGGCTGATGAAGTCGTTATCCGAATGAAAAACTCATCAGAGAGTGTTACCAAAGATATCGGCGATGTGACGCGAGAAGAACTTACAGGAACCGGAAAATTCGAGATTCGACGTGTCGATATCGTCGGGGCAAAAGTAGGTAGCGAACTGCGGGAAAAAGGGATTATGGCGCTGACTCTCGCCATTATCGGGATTTTGATCTACGTTTCCGTCCGTTTTGAATGGCGCTTTGCGGTCGCTTCGGTATTAGCACTGGTACACGATTTGACCATTTCGGTCGGGGCGATTTCCCTGTTGGGATTGGATGTCAATCTAGACGTCATCGCGGCACTGTTGACGATTTTGGGATATTCGATTAACGATACGATTATCATTTTCGACCGTATCCGTGAGGAATTATCGGGTTCATCGGAACTCACGGTGGACGGTGTCATCAACGATTCGGTGAGCCGAACGCTTTCTCGTACGACATTGACCTCTTTGACCGTGTTGATCGTGTTGATTACGCTATTCGTTTTCGGCGGAGAGATTATCCATACGTTTGCGTATACCCTATTGGTAGGTGTCACGGTCGGAACCTACAGCTCGATTTTCGTCGCATCGCCGCTTTTGGAAAAACTCGGGTTCAATCTTAAAGCGTATCGTGCTAAACTCTCACAAAAGGCGGCACGCGAAGCGGAAAAAGATCGTTTGCGCGCGCAGTTCGAGCAAGGAATAGTCTAAATTAAGGAGTCAGGATGGATTGGGGCAAGGTAGTATACGTTTTCTTTACGTTGATGAGTCTGACGTCAACGGCGGCATTTTTGTATGATCACTCATCGATCATGCTGTTTATCGCCGCAAGTTTGAATATTATCTCCACGATTTTAAAACTGGGCGTTCGCAACCTCTTGGCTGCTGAATTGTTGGCGGCTTCATTGGTTGCCGATTTGCACCTTATCCCCGCATTCATCTATATGGAAGTGATCGGTCATCCGGGATGGGCGATGTCACTATCGATCGGCGCATTGATCGCCAACCTGTTTTCCATCATTATGGTGTTTATCGAAAGCGCCAAAACCAAAGAGAATTACGAATAACTAGGAGCTTTTTTTGAATTATTCTCCCGCTGATATCGAAGCCGCATGGCAACAAAAATGGAGCGATTCGAAGGCGTATGAACCCTCGGACGACTTTTCTAAACCTAAAAAATATGTTCTCAGTATGTTCCCTTACCCTTCGGGGCGGATTCATATGGGGCATGTCCGTAACTATACGATCGGCGATGCATTTGCCCGCTATTACCGTCAGCAGGGGTTTAATGTTCTTCATCCGATCGGCTGGGACAGTTTCGGTATGCCGGCAGAAAATGCGGCGATCAAGCACGGGGTCCATCCGAAAAAATGGACGTATGAAAATATCGCGACGATGCGCGGCGAATTGGCTGGTCTGGGACTTTCGTTTTCCGAAGAGCGTGAATTTGCGACGTCGAATCCTGAATATACGGCATTCGAGCAGGGTTTTATCATCGATATGTTCAACAAAGGGCTTTTGTACCGTAAACAAGGCTTTTTGAACTGGTGTCCGCACGATCAGACCGTTTTGGCGAATGAGCAGGTCGTCGAGGGGGGATGCTGGAGATGCGGTACCCCGATCGTTCAAAAAGAGATGTATCAGTACTATCTCAAAATCAGCGATTATTCCGAAGAGCTTCTCGAATCACTCAAAACATTAGAGGGGAAATGGCCGAAACAGGTTTTGACGATGCAGGAGAACTGGATCGGAAAATCGTACGGTTTGGAATTTGCGTTTAAACTCGATGATGAGAGTGAGTCAAAACTCGGTGCGGTGTATCAAAGTTTTGATGTTTTCACCACCCGTCCGGATACAATTTATGGCGTGAGTTATGCGGCATTGGCTCCGGAACACGAAATCGTCCGCCATATGCTTTCATTCGGATTGCTGGATGATGCGACTGCGGATGCCATCAAAGCGATGCAGCGCGTCAGTGCCCGCGACCGTGCGACAAGCCCGAAAGAAGGGGTATCTCTCGGCATCAATGTCCTCCATCCGTTAAGCGGGGCAAAAGTTCCGGTGTGGGTAGCGAATTTCGTCCTCACCGACTACGGATCGGGTGCGGTCATGGCGGTTCCGGCCCATGATGAGCGGGACTTTGAATTCGCATCTAAATATGATCTGCCGGTAAAAGCGGTAATTTTCCCGGAAAACGGCGAATTGCCTCAGGGGTGTGCGTATACTGAAACGGGTGTATTACATGAGAGTGCCGAGTTTAGCGGGTTAGACAACGTTACCGCTAAAACTTCGATTATGGACTATTTTGAAACGAATAAGCTCGGTAAAAAAGTGATTAATTTCCGTCTCAAAGACTGGGGAATCAGCCGTCAGCGTTACTGGGGGGCACCGATTCCATTGATCCATTGTGACTCTTGCGGTATCGTCCCTGAAGATAAAGGCGCTCTTCCGGTTGCATTGCCTGAAGACGTTGTCATAAACGGAGAGGGAAATCCGCTGGAACATCATCCGACATGGAAACACTGTGCCTGTCCGAAATGCGGGAAACCTGCAACGCGCGAAACCGATACGATGGATACGTTTATCCAGTCTTCCTGGTACTTTTTGCGCTATACGGTCAAAAACGACTTTAAAGAAGCATTTGACAGACAAGCGCTTGATTACTGGATGAACGTTGACCACTATATCGGCGGGATCGAGCATGCGATCTTGCATCTGTTGTATGCGCGCTTCTTTACCAAAATGCTTCGCGATTTGGGGTATGTGAGCAGCGATGAACCGTTTGAACACCTTCTTACTCAGGGGATGGTACTCAAAGACGGGGCGAAAATGTCCAAATCCAAAGGTAATACGGTCGATCCGGGAGAGTTGGTCGCTAAATACGGGGCGGACACGGCACGGTTGTTTATCCTGTTTGCCGCCCCTCCGACGCAGGAACTGGAGTGGAACGACAGTGCGGTAGAGGGGGCATTTCGCTTTCTGAAACGCTTTGCCGACCGCTCGTCAAACGTTACTGTTACCGATTCATTACCGAAAATCAATCACAGTACCCTTTCCAAAGAGGAAAAAGGGGCCCGTAAAAAAGTCTACGAAGCACTCAAACGTGCTCAGGAAGTGTACGGTGAACGTCATACGTTCAATACGCTCATCGCCGGAGTAATGGAAGCGATGAATGCCCTCAACGAACAAAATAATGCCGATGTATGGACGGAAGGGTACTGGATTCTCACTTCGGTGATGGAACCGATCGTTCCGCATCTATGTTGGGAACTATCAACCAATCTGTTCGGAAGAAAAAATTTCGGTCCGCAAGAGATATGCGATGAAGTCTTTGAAGTTGAAGCACTGACTCTGGGCGTTTCGGTGAACGGCAAAAACCGCGCTACGATCGAAGTAGGGGTTTCTGAGAGTCAGGAAGCGATTATCGAAGCCGCAAAAACTGCGGTAGAAAAATGGCTGGAAGGGAAAGAGATCGTAAAATCGATCGTGATCCCGGGCAAACTGGTCAATCTCGTTATAAAAGGGTGAATATGCGTGTATGGATATTTTTGGCAGCGCTTTTGGTATTGGGCGGATGCGGTTATGCTCCCGCAGCGTATTACGCCAAAAATGTCCTGGGCGAGAGCGTGAGCACGGAAGTCGTCATCTCCATGGAAGACCCGCAAAATACGGTTATAATCAAAGACGCGGTTGACACGGCGGTCATAACAAAATTTAGAACCAAGCTGGCACCGAAAGAGAGTGCGGAAACTCACATTAAGATATCAATTGACTCGGTGACGTTTTCGCCGCTTCGCTATGATATTAACGGATACGTCGTTACTTATCGCACGACGGTTATGATGAAATTTGAGCGAACACGCGCTGATGAGAGAAAAAATTATTTTACGCGAGGAATTTACGATTTCGCAATAGAACCGAATGCAATCATTACCGATCAAGCGCGTTATCAAGCGATCTCTCAAGGTGCGGAAAAAGGGATCGATGCATTCGTAGCGCAAGTCGCGGCACAGGGTGCAAGCTCAAAATAAGGGTAGGGCAATGACCATCAACCAAATTGTTCGAAATACGGTGGAACGGCTTAAGGCCGAGGGCAAAGTATGGACACCCGATGTGTATGCCGAAACGTTTTGCGCCGAAGCGAAAAAGGCCGGATTTGCAGTCGAAGATTGCAGCGGCATAGATCGCTATATGACGCTGATAGATAAGAAAACGGCAGAGGAAATCAAACAATATCGTGTCAAAACGACGGCGGAACTGATCCGGTTTTTGATTTCGAAATTGAGCCGGATGAATCCCAACGAAGCCTCGCAGCTGGTTGAGTTGCTTAGCGCCTTAGCCAAAAAAATGGCGCAGAGTATCGATGTGCTTCATAATCCGGATGCCTCTGCGTTGGCGAAAAAAACCATCGCTATCCTCGAAACGCAGGGAGGATCGACGCAGCTTGATTTGCTTAAACAAGCCTGGAGTAATTTCCTTTCTTTGTATGACGATACGTTTTTGATGAAGCTTTCTCATTTCGGATCGGTCGATACGGCTAATCTCCGCAAAACTATTGAGGGGCTAACACTGCATGAGGGGAAAGCATCGGGAATCGATCACACGAAAATGGTTCGTCTCCTTGTTTCGTCTCTTGTTCCTTCTATCGCTCCGAGTATGGACGATGCGACGATAGCCCTTTCACAAAAATTGCGCGAAAACCCTGATTATGTCGCTTCGCAAGAGTGTGAGAAAGAGCTAAAAACGGCTATTGCCATGCGCATTGCTTTGGACAAACAAAGCGTCGAAGATATGGTCGGAATCCTCGATAATCTTCTTGAAAAACTCTCTACCCAATTGATTGATTTGATCGAACGCAGTGAGAACTCGACGACAGAGATTCGGGAAGTGAAACGGGATCTCGAAGCACTGGAGAACAATAAACCGAGCGATTTTAAAACGGCCCACAAACGGCTCTATACGATCGCCAGTGCTTTGGAAGAAAAAGTGGAAGTATTGACGAAGGATTTAAAAGTTCATAATGAAAAAGTGACCGAAATGGGGCAAAAAATCGCTTCTTTGGAAGAGGAACTTGCCCATGCGACACAGGCGTCTCGGGAAGATTTTTTGACTAAACTTTATAATAAACGGGCTATTGAAGAGTATTTGAGCATTAAAGAAGCAGAGTTTGAACGCCACGGACGGGTGTTTAGCATAGCGATGCTGGATCTGGACTTTTTCAAATCGGTGAATGATACCTACGGGCATGAAGCGGGAGATGCGGTGTTGATCGCGTTTGCCAAAATTCTGAAAGAAGAAGCGCGCACGAGTGATATTGTCGGCCGTTACGGCGGTGAGGAGTTTATGGCAATTTTAGGAGATACCGATATCGAAGGAGGTAAGGTTTTCTGCGAAAAAGTACGCCTCCACGTTGAGCAGGCCCATTTTATGTATCAGGGGCAACGGATTAAAGTGAGCATTAGTATCGGTATCGCGCAGCGTAGCGACTACCCTTCATTAAAAGCTTTGATTAACGGTTCGGACGAGCGTCTTTATGATGCCAAACGCAAAGGGCGAAACCGCGTCGAGCCGGCATGACATTAGACGATTTTTTAGCTCAAAAGCCTCTTTTTTACGATGTTATCGATGTCGAGCGCTTTCCGAGGGCATATGCCGGGATCAGACATCTTCTCCCTTCGCCGAAAATTATTCATCTCGTCGGTACAAACGGAAAGGGGTCGACCGGCCGTTTTTTGGCCACGGCATTATACCGAAGCGGTAAATCGACAGGACACTATACCTCTCCCCATATTCTCAGGTTTAACGAGCGGATATGGATTAACGGCGATGAGATCGGCGATGCTGAGCTGGAGAATGCGCATCAAAAACTTTTGTCGATTCTCTCTTCCGATATTGCCGAAAGCCTGAGCTATTTTGAGTATACGACCCTGTTAGCGATGATCGCATATGAGGGGTGTGAGTATGTTGTGTGTGAAGCGGGATTGGGCGGAGAATTCGATGCGACGGCCGCTTTTGAGAAGGCATTGAGCATTTTTACCCCGATCGATTTCGATCATGCCGCTTTTTTGGGTGATACCATCGCCTCTATCGCCGCAACAAAACTGCGCAGTATGCAGAGCGTCGCCCTTTTGGGCAAACAAAAACACTCCGAAGTGGAGACAATTGCACATACGATTGCCGAAGAGAAAGGGTGCAAACTCTTAAATGTATCGGAACTTCTGACTCCTCAGATCGAAGCAGCGGCATTGCATCTTGCCGAAAAAAACGGACTTAGCGATTATTTACGCGATAATCTTACTCTGGCGATGGCAGCGTATTCACTTTTGGGATTTTCGCCGGAAGCGTCATTGTTCGATCAAGAAGCATTGTTCGGACGATTGAGCAAAATCGCCCCCAATGTCACCCTCGACGTAGGACATAACGCATTGGCGGCACAATCGATCGCGCAGGCATATGCAGGGCGAAAAGTAACCCTCATCTACAACACCTACGGCGATAAAGATTACCGTGAGATATTGACGCTTCTCTCTCCGGTTATCGAAGCTGTCGAGATCATCGACGTCTCTGAAGCTCGGATAGTGCCGAGAGCACTTTTGGAAGCGGTATTGGAAGAGTTGGCGATATCCTATAGCACATTTCAGACTCTCCGCAAGGAGAAAGAATATTTGGTTTTCGGTTCGTTCAGCGTCGCCGAAGCATTTTTAAAGAGGATTTCCTGATGTCACAGGCACGATTTTACGAGTACTTACACAACAATCCCAAAAATCGGTGCGATATCCTCGTCTGTGAAGATGCGAAAGAGGCTGCGGAGCTCAGTGACGTTGCGACATTTTTGGAACTGCCGCACATCGTCCTACCCGATTTTCGTGCGGCCTATATGGATGATTTGCGCCCTTTCGGAGAGGAACTTTTTGCCCTTTTTCCCGCATTGAGGGAGTATTACGGTGCTACTAAAAAACCGTTACTTATCTCTCCGCTCAAAACATTGCTTTTTCCGTTTCCGAACGCTTCATTATTACAAAGCGAGACGATCGAATTCGCTTCTCGGATCGATCTGAATGCGTTTAAAAATAAACTTATCCATTGGGGATATACCTTCGTCGATATGGTCGAGATGGAAGGGGAAGTGTCGCATCGCGGTGATATCCTCGATATCTATGTGCCCAATCACAGCAACCCGTATCGGATCAGTCTATTCGACGACGAGGTCGAAGAGATTAAAGCGTTTGACGTCGAAACCCAGCGTACCGATAAAGAGGAGTTGGCTTCTATCGAAGTCACGAGCGCTTTTTTCTCTCTGAGCGAAGAGCAGTACCGCACCTTCGAAAAAGCGATCGCATCTGCACAAAGCGACAGTTTTGTCAAAGATATAGCCTCGCTCGGATTTTGGGTCTTGGGCGACGAGGGGATCGATATTTGCGAAGGGAAGAAGGTCCTCCGTATCCGGGAGATGAAATCGACGCTGGATGAGGCATACGGTTTGAATCAGCCGACACTGTCGCGTTCGAGACTCGAAGTCGATATTCTCCCCGAGTCCGAACGCTATTCTCCGCTGGGAGGCGGAAATTTCGAAACCCTGCGAAGCGTCCATAAAAACAAAAAGTTCACCCTCATCGCCGCAAGCGATACGCAGCTTAAAGCGGCGGGGATTTTCGATCTCAAGGGG
>NZ_CALDDG010000117.1 GCF_937936435.1 uncultured Sulfuricurvum sp.
AACTTCGTTATAAATACAATGCAAATGTCAATATTGCCCATGTAGAGAGTAACGGCTCGATTCGCGTCCGTACCTATGAACGCGGAGTAGAAGATGAAACCCTGGCCTGCGGAACGGGCATGGCGGCGTGTTTTTACCGTGCACGAATCGAAAATTTGGTTGCCGATACCGCCTGTGTCTATCCGAAAAGCGGTGAGACGCTCTATCTGGGACTGGAGGATGAGACGATTACGTTTAAAGGGGAAGTAAAAGGGGTTTTTGAAACCTATTGGAGAGAATGAATCCTGTGATCCATTACCTAGAGCCGTTCCGAAGGCAGTCGTGCCGAAAGGAACGTAGCGTTCTTGGATCACGGTATGCTCTTTTGGTATTTTTCTGGCTAAACAGAAAAGTACATAGAAGAGATTATAATCCCGCTCTCTCCATAATCTGCGCCTGCGCATCGGCAATTAGAGGCTCGATAATATCATCCATCAATCCCCCCTGCATGATCTCATCGAGACGATACAAGGTCAGATTGATACGATGATCCGAGATACGGTTTTGCGGGTAGTTGTAGGTGCGAATACGACCTGATCGGTCTCCCGTTCCTACCTGTTCTTTGCGCTCATTCATCTCTTTCTCTTTGGCTTCCTGAATCTGCATTTCATAAAGCCGTGCTTTGAGGATTTTCATCGCTTTGTCTTTATTTTTATGCTGCGATTTTTCATCTTGGTTGGTGACCACGATACCCGTCGGAAGGTGGGTAATACGTACGGCGGAGTCGGTGGTATTGACGCTTTGTCCTCCACATCCGCTTGAGCGCATGACGTCGATTTTGAGGTCGTTTTCGTTGATAGTGATTTCGACGTCGTCGACTTCAGGCATCACGGCGACGGTAATAGCGGAAGTATGTACCCGTCCCTGTGATTCGGTAGCCGGTACACGTTGGACACGGTGGGTTCCCGCTTCATATTTGAGCCGGGAGTAAACCTGCTCCCCTTTAATGAGGGCGATGATCTCTTTGTAGCCGCCTGCATCGGATGGACTGGTGCTCATCAATTCGATTTTCCACCCTTTTAAATCCGCATAACGGACATAGGCGTTAAACAAATCACCGACAAAAATGGCTGCTTCATCTCCTCCGGTACCTGCGCGCAGTTCGATATAGATGTTTCGTTTATCATTCGGATCGGCAGGAATCAGGAGCTTTTTGATCTCTTCTTCAAGAGGTTCTACCAACGGTTCGAGAGAACGGAGCTCCTCTTTTGCAAGTTCACCGAGTTCAGCATCAAACGCAAGCGATTTATTTTCTTCAATGTCATCAAGCAGTTTTTTGTATTCAGTCGCTTTGGAAACAATAGCCTGAATCGAGGATTGCTCTTTGGAGAGATCGGTCATCCGTTTGATATCATTGCCGATATCGGGAGAACTAAGAAGTTCGGTCAATTCGTTGTAACGGTTGATAAAAGGGGTGAGTTTGTCGGATAACATAGTGATAGTCCTAAAGAGAGGCGTTCTGAGAAAAATACAGAAGGGAAGTTTGCCCTAGGGGCAAAACTTATGCTGCGATTGCGTTAACAGCGAGGTGAAGACGGCTTACTTTACGTGCAGCCGTCTCTTTTTTCAAGACACCTTTGCTGACATATTTATGAAGGTTGGCATTGGCAATAACAAGAGCAGCTTGTGCTTCTTCTTTGTTTCCTGCATCTACAGCAGTGCGAACTGCTTTAACGATATTTTTAATACGTGTGCGATAGAATCGGTTGCGTTCTGTACGCTTTTCCGTCTGACGGATACGTTTCAATGCTGACTTATGGTTTGCCATGGCATTTATCCTTGTCGAATTTTTTTTAGGGTAGAATACTACCTTAAAGATAATTAAAATTAAGTTAAATTTTATGGATTGTCATAGAAACGGCAATCTTTTAGGGAGAAAACGAAATGAAGTTATTCGGTACCGATGGGGTACGAGGTGAAGCGGGCTCATATTTGACAGCTGAATTAGCGATGCGCGTTGCAATGGCGGCGGGGATATATTTTCTCGGATCTTCACGCACCAAAAAAATATTATTGGGGAAAGATACCCGCCGAAGCGGATATATGATCGAAAATGCGATTGTTACCGGCTTGACGGCGGTAGGGTACGATGTCGTGCAAATCGGACCTATGCCGACTCCGGCTATCGCTTTTTTGACGGAAAACATGCGTTGTGACGCGGGGATCATGATTTCGGCAAGTCACAATCCGTATGAAGATAACGGAATCAAGTTTTTCGATGCGCACGGCAATAAGCTTTCCGAGGAGATCGAAGCGCAGATCGAAGCGATCGCACAGGATAAAAACCGGATTGAAGACGCACAGGTGACAGGAAAAAATATCGGATCGGCAAAACGGATCGATGACGTCATCGGGCGTTATATCGTCCAGCTCAAAAATTCGTTTTCGCGGGAATTGACTCTGCAGGGGCTCAGAATTGTTCTGGATACGGCCAACGGAGCGGGTTATAAAGTAGGGCCTACGGTTTTGGAAGAGTTGGGTGCCGAAGTGATCGTTTTGCACGATAAGCCAAACGGATTTAATATCAACGAAGGGTGCGGCGCATTACATACGAAAGACCTTCGTACGGCGGTTAAGCAATACCGCGCCGATATCGGTTTGGCTCTCGATGGGGATGCGGACCGGTTAATTGTCGTCGATGAAGAGGGTGATGAGGTAGACGGCGATCAAATCCTAGGAGCTCTCGGATTGTATTTGCATGCGGAAGGGAAGCTCAAAGGGGGCGGAATCGTTGCAACGGTCATGAGTAATCAGGCGTTGGAAGACGCTATGACGTCTGCCGGATTACGGTTATTCCGCTCGAATGTCGGTGATAAATATGTTCTCGAAGTGATGCGTGAAAACGGGATCAACTTCGGCGGAGAGCAAAGCGGGCATATCATCATGCACGACTATGCGAAAACGGGTGACGGACTGGTCAGCGCATTGCAAATTTTGGCATTGTTGATTACATCCGGGAAAAAAGCGAGCAAAGCACTCCGCCCGTTTGAACTCTATCCGCAAAAATTGGTCAACATCAAAGTCAAAGTGAAAAAACCGCTCGATCAGATTGAAGGGCTATCCGATGAACTCGAAGCAATAGAAAAGGCTCATATGCGCCATCTTATCCGATACTCAGGAACGGAAAACAAACTGCGGATTTTGCTGGAGGGAAAAGATGCCAAAGCAATGGAAAAAGAGATGAAACGGTTGGTCTCTTTTTTTGAAAAGGCATTGAATGCTTAAGTCACTCGTCATTTTACTTTTGGCGATGAGCGGTACCTTTATTATAGATCACAACATCAAGGCCTTATTTGTCGAAGGGTTCCGTTATTACACTGACTGCATCGATTTGATTCTCGTGTATAACAAAGGGGTCGCTTTCTCGATGTTCGCTTTTTTGGAAGGGTCGTTAAAGTGGATTCAATTGGCCCTTTTGAGCGGAGTGATCGGGTACACGTTGTGGATTAAAAAAAACTGCTACCTTCTTCCCGTCGGTATTATGACAGGGGCAGGATTGGGAAATGTGTATGACCGTTTTATCCATGGAGGAGTAGTCGATTATGTCTATTGGCATTGCGGATTTGATTTTGCGGTTTTCAATTTCGCCGATGTAATGATCGATATTGCGGTTGTATGGTTGATGATTTTAAATTTTCGCCCAAAATTTTGTAAGGGTTAAGTCACTTTTAACTTCTGAATGTCTATAATTTCACCCTTGCATTAAAAGATGGTCTTATAGCTCAGTTGGTAGAGCACTACCTCGACAAGGTAGTGGTCACAGGTTCGAGTCCTGTTGGGACCACCATTTCTTCTTAATTTTCTCCAAAATTTATTTATTTAATCGTAAACCAATCAACATTTCCGTATAATCCGCGATATTTTCTCATACGAGGCACCCCAATGGATATTATTGCATACAAGCATGATAATCAAATTATCGATTTACAAACCGCTGGGGCACTTGGAATTACGGGCGAAGAGATTGTTTATGACAATTCTCCTGAGTCTCTCGAAGTAATTCGACATTCCTGTGCTCACTTGATGGCTGAAGCGATCAAAGCACTTTATACAGACGCTAAATTTTTTGTCGGACCGACGGTCAAAGAGGGCTTTTATTACGATTTTAAAGTTAATGAAACGATCGGTGAAGAAGATTTAAAAACAATTGAAAAGAAAATGCTTGAAATCGCCAAGAGCAAAGAGACGATCGAACGTTATGAGATCACCAAAGATGAAGCGCGTACAAAATTTGCGAACGATCACCTAAAACAAGCCGTTATGGAGCGTATCCCGAGCGATACGGTATCGATTTACAAACAAGGCGAATTCGAAGATCTCTGCCGAGGACCGCATTTGCCGAATGTCGGGATGCTGCGTTATTTTAAATTGACCAAAATTTCCGGTGCTTATCTCGGCGGTGACAGCAAAAACGAAATGCTGACTCGTATCTACGGTATCGCATTTGCAGATAAAGAGTCTCTCAAAGCTTATTTGGATCAAATGGCGGAAGCGGAAAAACGCGATCATCGTAAGATCGGTGCCGAAATGAAACTATTCACTTTCCGTGAAGAGGTTGGAGCGGGCTTTCCTCTTTGGCTTCCTGCGGGAGCACGGATGCGCTCACGATTGGAGCAGCTCCTTTTCAAAGCGCACCGCAAGCGGGGTTATGAGCCGGTTCGCGGTCCTGAGATGCTTCGTTCGGACCTATGGAAAGTATCGGGCCACTATCAAAACTATGGCGAAAATATGTATTTCACCCACATCGACGAGTTGGAATTCGGGGTAAAACCGATGAACTGTGTCGGTCACATCAAAGTGTATGAACACGATTTGCATTCCTATCGTGATCTTCCGCTCAAATACTTCGAGTACGGTGTGGTTCATCGTCACGAGATGACGGGAGCGCTTCACGGATTATTCCGTGTCCGCGAGTTTACTCAAGACGATGCGCACATTTTTTGTACGGCAGACCAGATCGAAGAGCAGATTATCGAGGTAGTCGATTTCGTAGATAAAATCATGAGTACGTTTGAATTTAACTACAAAATGATGATTTCGACCAAACCGGAAAAAGCGGTCGGCGACGATGCAGTATGGGAGATTTCGACCAATGCTTTGAAAACGGCGATGGACAAGCATAATCTCGCGTATGAAATCGACGAAGGAGGCGGAGCGTTTTACGGTCCTAAAATCGATATTAAAATAACCGATGCTATCGGACGCGAATGGCAGTGCGGAACGATTCAGCTCGATTTTAATCTGCCGGCACGTTTCGAACTGGAATATAACGGTGAAGAAAACGCCAAAATCCAACCGGTTATGATTCATCGTGCTATTTTAGGTTCGTTTGAGCGATTTGTTGGTATATTGACGGAGCATTACGCTGGGGAATTTCCGATGTTTATCGCTCCTACGCAGGTTGCTATCGTCCCGATAGCCCCTTCTCACGAGGCGTATGCGCGTGATTTGGCCGATAAATTGATCGATCTGGGTGCCGATTTTGAGATATTCGATAAAAACGAAAGTCTGAATAAACGCATCCGAACAGCGGAAAAAGGACGTGTGCCGATGATCATCGTACTCGGTGATGAAGAGGTTAACAACAAAACTATTGCGGTACGGGATCGACGTTCTCGTGAGCAATATAACTTAAGCGAAGAAGAATTCCTCGCTTTAGTGAAACAAAAAATAAATGAGGTACATTTTTGAGTAAAAAACAAGACCGAGTCCTGATGAATGAAGATATCAGGGTTCCTGAGGTACGCTGTGTCGTTGACGGCGGTGAAGCATTAGGTATCATCTCAATCAATGAGGCGATGAGCAAAGCAAACGAAATGGGATTGGACCTGGTTCTGATCTCTCCGGATGCCAAACCCCCTGTCGCGAAAATCATGGACTACGGTAAGTTTCATTACCAAGAAGAGAAGAAGAAAAAAGAGGCTCGGAAAAAACAGACGAAAGTAGAGGTCAAAGAGATCAAACTTTCCGTTAAAATTGCCGATAACGATATCGGGTACAAAGTCAAACATGCCCGCGAATTCCTTGAAGAAGGAAAGCATGTCCATTTCCGCGTATTCTTGCGCGGACGTGAAATGGCCCATCCTGAGTCGGCGGTAGCCGTATTGGAACGCGTTTGGCCGATGGTCGAGGATGTCGGGTCGATGTATAAAGCTCCGGCCATGGAAGGGCGTTACTGTAATATGATGATCCATCCGAAAAAAGAAGACAAAAAGTAAGTCATTTAATGTGAGTGCCAAAGGAATACATCCCTTTGGCTACGCTAGCCGCTAAGGCACATGTAGCGAAGCGAAAAGCCTAGCGAAGTGCAGGCAAACGCTTGCCTCTGTCGAGGCAGATTTTCATTCTCCATTCTTCTTAACAATTACAATAATATAGATCAAATATTTTTTATGGTATAATCCGCGTCTCGTTTAGAGAATTTTTGCGAAAGGATCAAGTCGATGCCAAAAATGAAATCGGTAAAAGGGGCGGTTAAACGCTTCAAATTGAAAAAAAACGGCACCATCAAACGTGGTAGCGCATTCCGCAGCCACATTTTGACAAAACAAGATGCTGGGACTCGACGTAAGCAAAATGCACCAAAAGTGGTTGCTAACGTAGACGTTAAAGCTATCAAAAAGATGATCGTAGACTAATAATCTACCTTAACCCTCCAGCATAACGCTGGGCAAGTCCGCACAGCGGCACCCCGTCATTAAAATTGAGATGAACCGGGTCAAGAAAGGAAAACAATGCCAAGAGTAAAAACTGGTGTCGTAAGACGCAGACGTCATAAAAAAGTATTGAAACTCGCACGCGGTTTCTACAGTGCACGCCACAAACATTTCCGTAAAGCGAAAGAGCAGCTCGAGCGCTCACTCGTATACGCGTTCCGTGACCGTAAACAGAAAAAACGTGAATTCCGTAAATTGTGGATTATCCGTATCAATGCGGCATGCCGCCTAAACGGAATGAGCTATTCAGTATTCATGAACGGCCTTAAACGTGCCAACATCGAACTTGATCGCAAAATCCTTGCTGACATGGCTATGAACGATGCTGCAGCATTCTCTGCTGTCGTTGCTCAAGCAAAAGCAGCTCTGTAAATTCTAAACACTTCAGGGGTTTCTCCTGAAGCCTTCTTCTTCAAACTTTCCGCTAACTTGCTTGAATAAACCGCCAAAAGACGATTTATTGTTCGACTTTATACCCTTTGTTTTCCAGACATTTTTGACACTCTACGGTAATCGGTGCACGTGAGGCTTTGGTAGCCGCATCCAGGTCATAGTATTTACATTCGGCAAAGTCGGCTCTGATACGATCTTCTGAACGATCAGACGGGCAAATCATACCGTTAACAACCAACTGTTTTTCAGCGCATCCAAAGTTGAGCAATAAGGCGGCAAGAGTGATGCCGAAGAGGAGTGTTTTTTTCATTTTAATGTTCCTTGTCTACGTAAATAGTGTTATATTCTTGAATAGGATGTGAATACAGATACTTGGGATTTATATAGTAGCATAAAGAATCGTTATCCGATCAATTCTTTCATTGCTTCCGCAGTTTTCCGTATCTCCCACTGGGCATGTTCATCCAACCGCAGCTTGAAATAATTGGCAAGCTGAGTAGGCATGAAAGCCCCCCAAATTTGCGTATAGGCGGCTTGCGGGATAATTCTGCGCGCTTCTTGGGGTTTAACCCCTTTTTCTATGGCATTCATATAATGTTCTACGCACAGATCGAGGATCTTTTGAGTATCGAATTCGCCGGTTTTGACCGATGCCATATTTTCGCTGATGTAAAAGTCGAAAGGGACCCTTTTCCCTGATACGTACCGTCGTGAAAGTTCCTGCCAGTTAACCCGATGGCGAACCATTTGCGAACGTGTCGGAAGGTCCACTTTGTATAAAAAGACATGAAAATGTTTTCGGATAATGGCAGCTTCTTCCGGTGTATTTAATATCTGTCTGATATCAAAACTGTATCCCTCTTTGTCATTTTCAAAATCGTATACGATAGCCCGATAGTTTGTGAGTAGATATTGACCGTTTTCGACCGGTTCGCCGAATTTTTTGACATTGCTGTACTCTTTATCGAGAAGCTCTTTGTGTCTGGGATTGGTGTAATCAAGCAATACGGGGACGAATTCAAATGAACTGGATGGGAGCCCCATCGATTCGGCCATCAGGCGGTTATAAAGTGTTTCACTGCCTAGAGCTTTGGGAGATTGGTAGCAGATCGATGCTACTTGTGTGATCGCTAATATGCGATTTTCTTCGGAAGTGTTGGCTAGAGAGAAATCCCATTGTTCCACAAATGCGATATTGTCTCCAAAGATGTTTTCTCGACTAGCTGTTTTTGTAATGGACATGGACACTTCCTGCTACATTTATTGATAAAGTATAGCAAAGTTGTGTTTAAAAAAAAGGGTTAGGGGTGCGAAGTGAACGAAGTCTAGGTTTCTATTTTTTGCTAAGCCTCGTGGCTCATTTCATTCGGCACACTCGGTTTCGTTCGGGAAAGCGTGACGTTTGTCACCCTTTCTTTTCCGAACTCACATAACAAACACGTGCGGAACGATAAGCGGATATTTTTTCATTTTGCGGTAGATGTGTTTGCGTACCACTTGACGCAGATCGTTTTCCAGTGCTTTCGGATTTTCGATAAGGCCCGGTTTGAGGTTGACCAGGAAATGCTCCAACACATCTTCCATCTCTTGGGCGAACGCTTTGTCGTGGCGGTCTGCAACCAGACCGAAACTGGTAACAAGCGGTTTGGTTAGAAGATGGGAGTCGGTAGCACTGACTTGTGCCACCAGTACCACCATTCCCTCAGAGGCCATTTTTTGGCGGTCAATGATGATATCGTCTTCAATCTGATGATTGTTTTGGTTGTCGATATACGTTTTGCCGGTTTTAACGGTTTTTGCTTTTCGCATCACTTTAGTGCTGACTTCGATGCAGTCCCCGTCGCTCATCAATAGGATATTACGTTCCGGAACACCGCACGAAACAGCCGTATCGCGGTGTTTCATGATGTGGTTGTACTCACCGTGGACAGGGAGGAAAAACTTCGGATTGGTAAGTCGGAGCATCAATTTTTGCTCTTCCATACTCGCATGTCCCGAAACGTGGATGTCACGGTCGTTAGCGACGCGGGCACCGGCACGTTGAAGATAGTTGAGCATTCCCGAAATAGAACCTTCATTCCCCGGAATCGCACGTGCGGAGAGGACGATCAAATCGGTCGGTTTGATTTTGATGTGGCGGTGTTCGCCGATTGCCATACGGAAAAGGGCTGAACTCGGTTCCCCCTGGCTTCCCGTAGTTACGATCAGAACCTCTTTATCGTTCATACGGTTGGCCTCTTCGGCATCGATGAAGATGTTTTTCGGAAGTTTAATGTAATCGTATTGCATACATACTTCGAGATTTCGTTCCATCGAACGCCCGATAACGCACACTTTACGGTTGTATTTCATCCCGTATTGGATCGCTTGGTAGACGCGGTGGATATTGGAGCTGAACGTTGACATGATGATGCGACCCTCAGCCTGAGAGAAAATACGGTCGAATCCCGGAGCAACGGTCAGTTCGCTTGGAGTCCACTCTTTATTATAAGAGTTGGTAGAGTCAGAAAGGAGACAAAGAACCCCTTTTTCCCCATAATGCGCTAGTCGGTGCAAGTCAGCGGTATACCCGTCAACAGGTGTATGGTCGATTTTAAAGTCACCCGTATGGATGATCGTTCCCGCTTTCGTCGTGATCGCCAATGAGGAAGAGTCGATAATCGAATGGGTCATGTGCATCCATTCGATCTCGAAGTCGTTTCCGATTTTGTACGGCTGGCGTTTGACGATCGGGTTGAAATAGCGGCGGAAATCACGCATATGGTGTTCGTCGAATTTGTTGCCGATCATTGCTAACGGGAGCGGTGTTCCGTAAATCGGGAATTGCATCTCTTTGAAGAAATACGGGACGCCGCCGATGTGGTCTTCGTGGGCATGGGTAATAATGACCGCAACGATTTTTTTGCGGATTTCGCGTAGATAGGTGAAGTCCGGAACGAGGATATCGACACCGTGCATCTCTTCATCCGGGAAGCTCATCCCGATATCGATGACGATTGCTTCGTTTTCCGTTTCGATAACTGTGATGTTTCCGCCGATTTCACCTAATCCGCCCAGAGGAGTGATACGAACTTTGTCGTTCCCCTCAAGATTCAGTTTGTAGTGCGGATTTAAGCGATTTTTATGGGCATCTTGATTTTTGAGGACAAATTCGCGCAAATTATTATCGATCGGGGCACTTGGCGCACCGCGGCGACCGCCACGGCCGCGATCGCGTGATGGGCGGTTTTCGCTTTCAGGAGCCGCATTGGATGCATTCTCCCCCTCGGTACGAGGCGGACGATTGTCATTACGCGGAGGGCGATTATCGTTGCGAGGCGGACGGTTGTCATTACGCGGAGGGCGGTTATCGTTGCGAGGCGGACGGTTGTCATTACGCGGAGGGCGGTTATCGTTGCGAGGCGGACGGTTTTCTCCTGTTTGATTCTCTCCGCTGCTACCTTCTGAGCCTTCAGGACGGTTGTTGTTTCGGCTGCGAAACGGGCGTCGATTGTTTCGGCGTTGACGGTTTTCCCCTTGAGGTTGTGTTTGAGATTCTGTTTGTTCATCAGACATTATAATTCCTTGTAGACGCGCATAAAGCGCAAAATGGTGTAATTTCGAATGCTTTAATGACCCTGAAAATTTAGTGTATAAGGGTGTAAAGCCGGTGATAGTCGGAGGTGCTAAGCTGATGAGGTCGGATGGAACGGTCCATAGCGAGCGTTTCAAACGCTTCGGCTAAAGATGTCCCATCATAGCGTGCAGTGAGATTTTTGTGAAGGGTTTTTCGCGGCTGTGTAAAGGCCGTTCGTAAAAAATCTTCAAACCCTTCATCATTACGATTTGCCGTTTTAGAAATGAGCAGTACGGCAGAATCGACTTTGGGAGCAGGTTCGAATGCGCTTGGCGGAACGTGTATCACGATCTCGGCATTCCCTACACTCTGCGTAATAACGCTGAGTGCTCCAAAAGCTCTCTCACCAGGTGAGGCTGAGAATTTCTCAGCAACTTCACGCTGTATCATGACAAGCAGATTGCGGCACGCCGGATCGGCGAGGGCTTTGAGGATGATGTTGGTCGCGATGTAGTAGGGAAGATTCGCCACTAGATCGTACGGTTCATCCAAAAGCTCACTCTTCCAATGCTCCAGTACATCTCCGCAGCGGAGGGTCAGGGCATCGGTAGCGATGGCATCGGCAAAATGGTGCTCCAAATGCTTGCACAAGTCGGTATCGACCTCAAAAGCGGTGACACTTTTGACATCAACTAAATACTTAGTTAAATCACCTAATCCAGGCCCGATTTCTGCGATACGGTAAGGCGTATCGGGCATCGATTGGATGATTTGCGCTAAAACGGTCTCATCTCGTAAAAAGTTTTGGCCAAATTTTTTCTTGGCTATAGCGGCACGGTCTTTTTGCATTGCAAGGATTGTACCCGATAAAGTGTTAATATCCTATTAAATCACAAAAACGCTCAATTGCAAACGAATTAAATGAAGGTTGTCAACTCTAAGGCTTTATCGTTACTTTTGGTAATGGAAGTTATACTTCCTTTATCATATGGCAAGGTCGATAGATGGAATATTTTGCAAAACGGATCATTCCGTGTCTGGATGTCAAAGACGGGCGCGTAGTCAAAGGGGTCAATTTCGTTGGTCTCAAAGATGCGGGTGATCCGGTTGAAGTGGCAAAACGCTATAACGAAGAAGGTGCGGATGAGCTCACGTTTTTAGATATTACCGCATCACATGAAGAACGCGATACGATCGTCCATATCGTCGAACAGGTGGCGAAAGAGGTGTTTATACCTCTCACTGTCGGGGGTGGAATCCGTAAGCTTGACGATATTTACCGTCTTCTTGCCGTCGGATGCGATAAAGTAAGTGTCAATTCTGCCGCGATAAAGCGTCCTGAATTGATCGATGAGGGGGCAAAGCGGTTCGGAGCACAATGCATCGTCGTCGCCATCGATGTGAAGCGTACCGGGGATCAATATAACGTTTATCTTAACGGCGGTCGTGTCGATACAGGGATCAATGCACTCGAATGGGCAAAAGAGGTTGTAGATCGCGGGGCGGGAGAAATTTTGCTCACGTCAATGGATGCCGACGGTACGAAAGCGGGATTTGATCTTTCCATCACCGAGCAGATCAGCCGTGCGGTGAACGTTCCTGTGATTGCCAGCGGCGGCGCGGGGACGATGGAACATATCAAAGAGGCGTTTGAACATGGTGCGGATGCTGCGCTTGCTGCGAGTATCTTCCACTACAAAGAGATCGATATTATGGATCTCAAACGCTACCTGTCCGCTAACGGGATTCCGGTACGGCTCTAAGTTTTCAATGTGCTATAATTGACCCTATAAAAGTTATGAAAAAAAGGAGGATATTATGACGACGAACATTAAAAAGTCAGATATTTTAGACTAC
>NZ_CALDDG010000118.1 GCF_937936435.1 uncultured Sulfuricurvum sp.
AGATAAAGGAATGTGACTGGAGTTCAGACGTGTGCTCTTCCGATCTCCGTGCCGTATGCGGATGCATAGGCATACGCTTCGTCGTTGTTTCCGCCCGCGAGGATAACTTCGGCGCCGTAATAGCGTACTCCGTTTATTTTCGTCAACGGGGTCGATTCGGGCATTACGATCAAAGCTTTGATACCGAAAATCTGGGCCGCCATGGCGACTCCCTGCGCATGATTTCCCGCACTTGCGGCAATGACGCCGCATTGACGTTCGTTTTCGGTTAGCGATGCAATTTTGTTGTAGGCACCCCGTATTTTAAAGGCTCCCGTAACTTGTAAATTCTCTTTTTTAAGATAGACCTCGCATCCGCACTCTTCGCTGAGTCTCGGAGCAAATGCAAAAGGGGTTTCGACTACCGTCCCCTTAATCCGTTCATGAGCTTCGTATATTGTTTGTAAATCGACCAATGTTTCCCTTTAACTGTTGAGCGATCGATGTTCGACCATCGTACAATGATTTTGAACGACGCGCATTCCGGCACTCTTCGCCTGTTCGGCCGCTTCGTTGTTCACAATCCCTTTTTGTGCCCAAAACACTTTGATGTCTCCCCGTTTTACACACTCTTCGGCGATTGCGACCAGCGCATCTGCTTTTCGAAATATATTAACCATATCGACCGGAAAAGGGATATCATGGAGCGAACGATACACTTTTTCCCCTAAAATGGTCTCCTCTTTCGGATAAACAGGAATGATCGTATATCCCGCATTTTTCAAATATTCGGCAACGCGATAGCTATCTTTGGTCGAATCGGGTGAAAGTCCCAATACGGCAATGGTTTTCACCTCGTTAAAAATAGATCGTATTTCTTCGTTTGTCGCATTGACGGTCGGGAATTCGCACTCCATAAAAGCTCCTAAAACGGTTATATATTTCTTATTATACCAAAATCGGCTATAACCGCTTTTTCGCTTCGCCGATATACCGCTGTCTCGGACGGGCGATTTTCATCTCAGGATCGTTTTTAAGCTCCATCCACTGTGTAATCCATCCGACAGAGCGCCCGATAACAAAGATGATCGTAAACATCGGTTTTGGGATTTTGAGGGCCGTTAATATCAAACCGGAATAAAAATCGATGTTCGGATACAGTTTGCGTTTAATAAAATAATCGTCACTTAAAGCGATTTGTTCGATTTTTTCCGCAATTTTTAGAAGATCGTTATCGACTCCGAGTTCGTCTTTGAGTTGATCGAGCAGGGATTTGAGGATTTTTGCACGAGGATCGAAGTTCTTATAGACACGATGTCCGAACCCCATCAG
>NZ_CALDDG010000119.1 GCF_937936435.1 uncultured Sulfuricurvum sp.
TGTACTTTTTGGACGCTGCCCATCCGTTTCTCATCAGGCGTCAGAGGGACGGAATGAAAATAGGTTCCGTTAATATCGCTAAACGCTTTGAGCGTCCCCTCTTTCATCGCTTTATTGAGACTGCGTGCTTTGGACTCGTCAAATTGTTTCATTGACTCTTCCCCTATGAGGGTGCTGATCAGCGTGTCGTTGAGATCAAAGCGTATCAGTTTCCCCTCATCCGCTTCTTTCACAGGAAAGATGGTATTTAAAAATGTTTTTCCCATATAAAGTGTTTTTGTGGAGTAATCAAACAAGAACGGGAGTTTTATAGAAGCTTCGACATTGTCACGATTGTAGTGAAAATCATAGGTTGCTTCCGATTTGATGCTATCGGTATAATCGACGGCACCGTTGAGCCCAAATGAGAATCCGCGAAGCACCGCAAGTCCTTTTTGCAGGTAAAGTGCTGAACGTTTTTCTGTAGCCGTTTGTTCTTCTTCAGATGTACTGTCGGTCTCATCTTTAGGAAAAACAATTTTGCTGATGCGTGTTGAGGATGTATAGTTGTACCCTGTCGAGTCAAACGTTTTATTGAGGGCATTTTTGAGAGATTCATGCGGTGTAATCGTCGTACATCCTCCAAGCATAAATGCAAAGAGTCCTACTTTTGTCATGTTAAATGCAAGTTTTGATAACATAAAAAAATTCCTAATAATTGAATTAATTTTGAATTATATCACTTATTATTAAGAAAATTATTGAAGAATAGTTAAAGATGGTCGGAATAATCACACGATCCGTCAAGTTCTATCGTCTCTCTCATAGCGCGTTTGAGATCGTCTGTATACTCTTTTAACAATGCGGCATCGCAGTTGCATGCAGTGGCAATTTTGGAAATTTCTGCTTCGCTGATGTGCGGATCGCGCAGCCGTTTGAAGTGTTCTACGGTTATGTCGATGTGTACGGTATCCGCCGAAGAGCGCAGAGTAAGGATCATCCTTCCATACTCTTTAATGCTTCATTGATCTGTTCGAGAGCCAGCGATTTGGCATTTTCAACCTCTTTGTTGTCCCACCAGTATTCGATAATCGCATGTTCGATCTGCTCGATTTGTTCCATGCGGAGGTTGGCAAAAACTTCGTATGAACTGATCTCGTCGGCGCTGACATTTTTGGAAGCGGCGATTGTGTTCAATACCTCGATGATACTCTCTTCCAACGGTTTGGGATCGATCTCTAAACGTGCATGATCGATCCATGCACGGATCTCCTCTTCGAGGTAGTCGTGTCCCCATACCTGATAACACAAAATACGGTTCGGGCCGTAGACGATATTGTCTTCTTCGCTCAATACGTCGGACGTTTTGACTTTGTCTTCATGCAAATACACTTCGATACGCTCATCCTCCCGTAAAGAACAGGCGCGTTCAAACGCCACACGGGCATGTTTGAGTACTTCGCTTCGTAGGTTTTCATTCATAAATCGGCTCCTTCGGTTAATTCATATAGGGTATATCGAGATTGGAATCTCTATCGGATGCTTCGTAATCATACGTGATCATTTCAGGAATCATAGCCAATTTTTTTTCGAGCACGATCCTCTGCAGAGGATGGAGTGCCATTTCGTTGATTTTTCGTTTGCATTGATTGCGATAATGCATTGTCACGATCGGGTGCCAACGGTGCCGGGTCTCATTAAGCGTATCGATAAACTGCTGCAACTCTTCACGGTCATCACCCGTGATGCGCGGGAGTTTTCGGATGACATTGCGGACAAACTGTTTAGTGAAATAGGGTTCACCCATCTCCAGCAGTTTGGATGCCGCATCGATATTGGCACTGTTTTCGCTGTAACTGTAGGCATAGCGAAAATGTTCACACACCGCTTCGATATATTTGGGATAATGGCGTAAAACCATGACCAGATGAGTCAGATCCTGATCGATCAGCACCTGAAACAGCGTTATGGTATTTTTACCCATGCTGGCCCAGTGGGGTTCTCCGCTCTTAACAGTATCTTTGTCTAGAATACGGCGATACTGCTCGATTTCGGTAATGTCTTCGAGCAAGCGCGCCGACTTGGCATACGCGTTATTCATGAAGCTCTTGATTTGCTGTTGTGATAATCCCATAGCCGTTTGTAATGGCTGTCCAATTCAGAAAGGGTCGAATCGACCGTAATCAAATCGGTCATTTGACCGAATCGTTTTCCCGAATTGTTTTCGTACCATTCTTGCATGGCCAGTTTTAATGCATTGCGTTTGGCGACCGTTTCGACGATAAGTCTGCGGATCTCTTCCATTTCGGAGGTAATAATCTCAGTCATGGCTGCACCCGCATTCGCAAGCTCCGGCATTGGTTCCCGGATCCAGATACTCTTTGGCATTAGAGGGAGTGACGTGAACGAGACTCTCGGAAAGAGCCGTTTCGATAGCATCGCTTAAAGGCATGGTCTCTTTACCGAGCCAATAGACATCCATTCCGCCGCGCACCATAACGTGAAACGGTCCGTCGCCTAAAAATCCGTATAGGGCTGATGAAGCTCCGTTTTCCAGCAGAAAATTGGCAGTTTTGATGCCGTTTCCGCAACCTTCGTTCGGGACGATTGTGTGTGCACGCGTGGATGGATCAACCAGAGCAAAGAATTTGGCATTGCCGAAGAGTTTGGTACTCATTGTTTCATCCGCATTTGATTCGACAGGAATCGCGATCATTATCTCCTCCTTATAAACTATGTTTTTGGTCATTAAATTCTGTCTATGCATATTTCGTTCACTCAATTAGAACGGCAATTGCACCGAACTGTATTAAAAAGAAGTGTACGATGGAAGAGTTACATACCCATTATCATTATTTTAGTAATGAAGAGGGGGATGGTTATGAGATTTATAGCTGTGAATACCCCGATGTCAAAGGATACGGTGATACGTATGAAGAGGCGATGGACGATATGAAACGAAACCTCGATCGCTATCTACAGCGGATAAAAGGGGAAAAGATGGAAGCAGAATCATTGATGGAGCAAGCGATTGCGGCATACGATGCAAAAGATTTTTTAAAAGCGAAAGCGATTTGGGAATCGTTGTCGAACACGAATACCGATGCGATGGTGAATCTGGGAACCATGTATGTCAAAGGGTTCGGAGTCGCTAAAAACATCCATGAAGCTTTTACGCTCTTTGACCGTGCCGCATCCCAGGGGCACGAAGTCGCCGCATTTTATCTCGGGGGAATGTACGAAAACGGAATCGGAACTTCTCCCGATGCGCAAAAATCGATTCAGTATTATACGGTTGCGGCAGAAGCCGATATGGCCACGGCACAACTTAAACTGGCGATTTTACTTCGCAATGAGGATATCCTGAATTCGATGAAATGGATGATCAAAGCGGCGCACGCGGGAGAGTCTCAAGCGCAATCGCTTTTAACCTATGTGAGTAATCAAGTAGAAGCATCCGACATAAATGTCGCATTTCGGATGATGGATGAATCGTCACAACGGGCCAAAGTAGAGATGGTTATCAGCGAAAATCTTGCGCCGATCCTAGCCAGTGACGGCGGCGGAGTGGAGTTGGTCAATTATGTCAGCGGAGACACTCCAGAAATCTGGCTCCGTTATCTGGGAGCCTGTTCGGGATGTCATCTCGGACCTACCTCGACCGCAGGGATGATTTTGGAACAGTTTGAAAATGTTATCGATAAAAAGATTGTGATTTATCTCTGGTAGGAGGAAACAGTGCATAACCCATGGGCTTTCTGCCGAAGAAAACTCAGTGTTAGCGTAGCCGAATGGGATTTTATTCCATCGGCGTTTATATCATGGAAGGAACTGACATGAATAAATTGATTGCAAAAGTAGAAGATATCCGAAGCGATGAGTTTTTCAGCTGTATTACGGTTCGTGTTAACGGAACGGATTTGAAATTGCTGAAAACCGAAGTTCCCAAATGGCTGCGTATTGGGGATGAAGTGGAATGTCGTGTTCAGGAAGCGGCGATAGCGCTTTACAAAGGGGATAAAGACGAGAGTGTTTCCATCGAGAACCATATCTCCGGTGAATTGCAACATTTTCGTAAGGGGATGGTTCTAAGCGAAGTGAGTGTCGAGACTCCGTGCGGAAAGCTTAACTCCCTGATCACAACCGATGCGTTCAACCGTATGGAACTTTGCGAAGGGTGCAACGTCACTTTGTTGTTAAAAGCGGTAGATATCAAACTGACTCCGCTATTGGATACGGTCTCGTACGAAAATTGCAAAGACAAAATATATCAAGCCACGAAGGAGTAAAAAATGGCTGTTCTTATTAACGATTTATGTATTAACTGTGACGCGTGTGTCGAAGTATGTCCTGTCGGAGCTATTGCTAGCGAAGGCGATTCACCGCGTGAGGATTGGGAATATACGTATGTAAAACCGGAAAAATGTATCGAGTGTGTCGGTCATGCCGAAACACCTGCCTGTGCCGCCGAGTGTCCTACTGAAGGATGTATCGTATGGGATATGCCGTACACTGCAGAGTACAACGACTATTATATGAACAGTTCGGAGTATGTTATCGGTTCAAGCAAAAAACGGGGTGTATTGACTCCGGAAGTTGCACCGCAAACTTTCCGTGAAGATATCTCTATCGCTGCGCGCGAAGCGCGCGAAGCGGTAGCGGTCTAATAAAGGATACGTCGTGCTTATCGCGTTTGCTTCATCGGACGGTGTAACGGTCAATCAGCATTTCGGGTGGTCGAAAAGCTTCGAGCTTTATCGCATTACCCACGAGCGTGCAGAGTACGTCAAAACGCTGGACAGTTCAAAAGACGAGATCGAAGACGAACACGAAAAGCTGGCGTATAAAATCAGTACGGTAAAAGAGGCAGACATCATGTACTGCTCCCAAATCGGGCCGACCGCTTCTAAAATGGTGTTGGCCGCCAAAATATATCCGATGCGCTCGGGGGAAAACGATCGAATCGATGAGACGATCGTCAAACTCCAAGAGCTGTTACTGGGCAATCCGCCGCCGTGGCTGCAACGTATTGTCCATACATCCAAAGATAAGGAATAAAATTATGTCAGTAATTATCAATGATACCTGTATTACATGTGATGCGTGTTTGCAACAATGCCCTGTCAATGCGATTGTAGACGATATGAACAACCCGACCGGAAAAAAACAGTACTATGTCCAGCCGGACAAATGCGTCGAGTGTGTCGATATATATGATGACCCGCAATGTGCGGCGATTTGCCCGAGTATCGGGTGTATTACATGGGATATGCCTTTTACCAAAGAGTTTGACGAATACTTCAAAAATGAAGAGATTTACAAACTCGGTGTCTCCAAAGACGGCGTAGTGAAATCTCCGGCGTACAAAGAGAAAAAATTCCGTGCCGATATCCCTCTTGAAAAACGGGGTGTAGGCGAATTGGTTCAAGAAGAGCCTGAAGAACTTCAAGAAGTAGGGTGATCGGTGAGTGCCATCGCAAAAGTTGCTGCCGGTCTTGATACGTTCGGGCGCGATTGTGCGGTGACGGTTGCTCTCAAAATTACCGATGATTCGTGTAAAATGGACGATGAAAAGCGGGCTGTTTTTATGAGTCTTTATGATGCTCTGGAACCGTATGAAAGCGAAATATTCGACGAAGGGGTTCATGAACTGATTGCGAAGTGTCGTCAGGCGCCGAGCGCGGCATTATATGCACAGATTAAAAAAGAGCGAGAGATGGCGATGGTCATCATCACGCAAGAACGGATGAAGACGTTTAAAGCTTCCGTCCGCGCTTCGCTGCTAATCGCTCAACTCTCCTGAATTTATTCTCCCAAAGCAAAAACGTTCGACAGTGTATTGATATAATTGAAATACCCTGTGATCGCTACCGCTTCCACTATTTGGATATCGGTATATCCCAGTGCTTTAAGGGCATCGATCTCTTCTTTTAGAATCTTGTAATTCTCTTTTTTTGAAGCTTTGATACAAAACGTAAGCAGGGCTTTCTCTTTTTCGGACGTTTCGATCGCTTCGACACCGTTTAAAACTTCTTCAATCCGTTTTTCGGACAAACCGAGCATCTTGGCAATTCCTTTGTGGACGTCGACGCACATTTTACAGCCGTTTTCTTTGGAGATCAGCAGTGCGATCGATTCTTTGATCTCATAAGAGAGTTCCGTTTCATCCAGCAAAAAGCGTTGGATCATTCCATCCGTTGCAAAATAAAGTTTTTCATCGAGTGCGAGAAGTTTGAAGATTTCGCCGAGTTTTCCTGTCTTTTCGAGAATCGGGCGTGCCTTTTCCTGAATTGCGGGGGTCATATCCTCAAATTCGGGAAGTTGAATGTGTGCCATGTGATATTCCTTTCGTTATTGATTGAATTTCAGGGTTTAACCCAGAAAAAGACGCCGAGAGCGACGATAATGAGCTGTACACTCATGATCGCCGTCGTACCGATGATATTGCCGATTTGGCAGCTGGTACACTGCTTATAGAGTCTGGACTCGTACAGGGCATAGAAAAAATAGGCAACCATCAACACCGGAACCGCAAGCAGAAGATAAATGTCCGCTGTATACGTCATGGTACGAATTTCGGGTGAGACGAAAAACGGTAGGATAAAACTCGCCAAGATCAGCCCCATAACGTATTTGGCTCCCCGTTTGAAATAGTCGCGGACGAAGACCATCGGGCAGGCGCTTCCGTTGGCGATCAGCCCGAATTCCAGATGATCGTTGATCCGCTGTTTCATCTCTTTGTCGACACGGTCGACAAAAGTGCTTCCGAAAGAGTAATCGAGCTGGTGCTGGAACGTGCGGGCCGCTTCTCCGGCAAGGTCGCAATGGTGCGATTCGCCGTTTTCGTCTTCGTAGATCACGGTGACGTTTTCATAACGATCGACATCGACGCTGATCGCGTCGTAATAGATGCTTCGCTCGGTCTGGGTAGAATTACCCGAACATTTAATCAGACGCGCATTGACGTAAGGGGTATAAGTATCCGCGTTTTTAATCACGATAATGTTATACTGGATACCGATCATAATCGCACTGAGCGCGTCGAGATCGTTTGCTTTCATCGTATCGATGATGTCGGTAATCCATTCGTGCAATTCGTCGTTGAAAAAACGGACGTTTGCCGAGATCAAACGGATTCGGGAATCGGGATATTTGAGTAAGGGTTGGATCATACGGTGACCTTGATTTAAAAACGTTAAGTTTAACTTTACGTTTTGTATTATAGGGTATCATTCTTAGACAGGTATTAAAAAGAGGGGCTATGGAGTATAAGATATCGGAGCTGGTCGCATTGACGCATATCCCGAAATCGACAATATTGTATTACATCAAAGAGGGGCTTTTACCCGAAGCGCATAAGCTTAAATCGAATGTTCACCGATACAATGACGAACATGTCGAGCTTCTCAAATACATCAAATATATGCAGATGGAGATGGGAAGCTCCATAGAACAGATCCGCAGTATTCTTAAACATAAAAATCAGTCGTTTTCGAGTTCGTTTGCGATGCTTGCACCGCTGATGCAGACGCTCAGTGCCGTTCCCGAAGAAGCGCGCCGTTTTACGAAAGAGGAATTCGCTGAGCATTTCGACGTGGATACAACATTGCTGGATCAGCTCCTCGAAGACGGGTTTCTCGTCCCTACGGGAATGAATGATTTTACGGAAAAAGAATCTTCGATCATACGTCTTGTCGAAGATTTCATCGAAGTGGGAGTCGATTATACCCAGCTGCGCCGATACGTCGTTCATGCACGCGAACTGGCACAGCTCGAACATGATATTCAGACGCAGCTGTGCAAAAAGCGGACAGACGAAAATTTTTCTACTTTATGGAAAATCATGTTTGAAATGCTTTTCAATGCCAAACCTTATCTCTTTAGCCGTTATACCCATCAAGAGATGCTCAAGGTTCTTCAAAACGAGATAGACGAGAAAAAATTATAACATGCAGATGCGACGGTTGTTTCCTGAATGCGCATTTGCCCCTCCTAATACGATTGTTTTTGTCATTGATAACAATAACGTTGTCTGTGAAGCATATGGCGACATTCTCGCGGATTATGAATTAACAGATACGATATTTGGAATCACTCTATTATCGTTGTTTAATGAAGCGATAGTGTCTCAAATTGAAGAAATATTATCTAAAACGATTTCTGTGACAACAATTAGTTGGAAAAAGAATCGTTTTGATGTTTACGCTAAAGTAACGAATGACCCTCTGTATCATTTTTTATATCTTGTAGATGTAACACGTTTTATTGGTGTCGAAACCAAGCTTCAAGAGAGCCAGAATGACCTTCTTTCCAAAAAAGAAGAGCTGCAAGCAGTTTTTGATCTAGCGGCAAATGGGATATCTATTTTAGATCATAATGGGATGTTTTTGTATGCTAACCGTTTTTTTCAAAAAATGATGGGGTATACCATGGAGGAATTGAAGTACCACTCATGTATTTCCCTCTCTTCTTCTGAATATGCCGATGCATCAAAACTAGCTGTCGAACATGCGATTAAAAATGGAAGTATTCAGAATTTTCGTAAAGTGTGTGTCACTAAATCTGGAGAGAATCTTAATGCCAGTATGTCGTTAAGTTATCTGAAAAGCCGTAATGAAATTTTGATGATTACTTCGGATATTACCCAAGATGTTCGTTACCAAGAGGAACTAAAACGTCAGGTCGAAACTGAAGTTGCGAAGAGAACAGAACAGTACGAAGTAATGTGTCATCAATCTCGTCTTGCAGCTATGGGAGAGATGATCGATTCGATTGCACATCAATGGCGTCAACCTCTGAATACATTAGGTATCATTGTACAAGGCATGCGTCATATCACTTCGAAACAAGGGCTTAAACAAGAGTTTCTAAAAGAAATTGAAACAGAAATGATGGATAAACTCAGTTATATGTCTCAGACTATCGATGATTTTAGTACTTTTTTCAGACCGTCAAAACAAAAAGAAGAATTTAATGTCTTAAGTGCAATCGATGATGCTGTACGTTTGATTTATTTGCAACTTAAATCAAGCGCTATCGAGATTCAAATATATTTTGAAAACAAAATGGACATTTCCGTTTTTGGGCTTCCTAATGAGTTTCGGCAAGTTATTTTAAATATTGTACACAATGCGATGACTGCAATTATGCGAAGCAACCGTCAAGACGGTGCTATTCATATCAGGCTAAAAAAAGATCATCGCAACATCATTGTTTCAATAGAGGATAATGGAGGGGGTATTGACGAGTCAAATATGGAACGGATATTTGATCCATATTTTAGTACACGTGAAAATGGGAGTGGTATAGGATTATATATGTCAAAAATCATTATTGAACATCATATGAAAGGTAGACTTACGGTAACAAATCAAAAACATGGTGCTGAGTTTACTATTTTATTGCAATCAAAGGAATAGACTTAATCAATGCAAACGATACATTCGCGGCTTCAAGGCTTAAGCATATTGATAGTAGAAGATGAGTCAAGTACGCGTAAATGGCTTGTCCGCGTATTACAACTCTATTTTAAAGAAGTTCGCAGTGCGTCGGATGCGATGGAAGCACTTGAACAATTCATTGAGTCTCCATCGAATATTGTTGTGGCTGATATTCAAATGCCTGAAGTGGATGGATTGACGTTTTTAGAGAAAATAGCTACTCTCTCTAACGATACACTTCGTATTGTTATGACGGCATTTAATACCAATCCATATCTTAACAGAGCGGTTGAGGCCGGTGTCCATTTTTATCTAAAAAAACCGATTGATATTGATGAGTTCTTAGTTGCAGTGGCTTCTCATTTCCCAGAAGAGAATAGTGTGTCAAATATGTGCGATATGGGAAGAGGCTTTTTTTATCATCCGCATGAAATGATGCTGCATCACAATGGAAAAGCAATCAAATTGACTAAAAAAGAGTTGCAGTTTCTTGAGCTATTGCTAAAAAATCGTTACGGTGTTATTAGTTTTGATCAGATCGAAAAATCAATATGGGATGGCAGTGCAACTCCGGATGCGATTAGGATGGTAGTGGTTGCTTTACGAAAAAAAACATATCCGGAATTGATAGAAAATTTTAAAGGATTGGGATATCGTCTTTCCATTTCCTAAGTCTCTTATTATAACCTTATTCTTTTTTTATCCTTTCCCTATTCTTCTTTGTTATCGTCCAATGTTCAAAAATTATAACACTGGAGTACAGCATGAAGAAGAAAATTCTCATCGTTGGCGGCGGTACAGCTGGAACAATGACGGCAAATAATCTTGCTAAAAAATTAATGCCTGAAATAGAGCGTGATGAAGTGGAACTGGTGATGATATCCGACTCCAAAAATCATTATTATCGTCCAGGTGCAATGTATGTAGCGTTTCAAAAAGCTGCAGGGCATGAATTTATACGTGATCAGCGTTCTTTATTAATGCCAGAGATCGATTTTTTTGTCGATCCTGCGGTTGAAATTAATACGAAAGCGAATTATGTTAAAGGAAAGAGCGGCAAAAAGTATGATTATGATTTTCTGATATTGGCTACGGGATGTGAAGTTGCTGCAGAACGCATACCGGGTTTAGTTGAAGGTGGAGATTGGTTTTATACCTATGAAGGTGCTAAAAAGATTGCAGAAAAATTTGCAAAAATAAAGAGTGGGAAAATTCTCGTTACTGTTAACTTTCCCAAAACCCCAAATATTCCCCATCAATGCGGAATCGCCCCTGTAGAGACGACGATGATGTTACATGATTATTTAACGGAACGCGGAGTACGGGAAAATATTGAGATTGTCTACACGTATCCGACGAAAGCACAGGCCGTCGAAAATGGATTGTTTTTACAATCACCGACTTCCAAAGTCCTACCGAGTGTTTTTGATAGTATCAACGTCAGGCACCAAACCGGGTTTACCCTCGCTAAAGTAGATCCGGAAAGTAAAATTGCGTATTCAGAGGAAGGAGAATCAATCTCTTTTGATATTTTGATGTCAACTCCTCCATTTAAAGCTGCTAAGGTGATTCGTGATTCAGGGCTTTCAAAAGCGTTGGATAATGAGGGATGGTTGCCGACAGATAAAAAAACGTTGAAAGTTATCGGATTGAAAAACGTATATACGCTAGGTGATACGGTTGATTTACCGGTTTCTAAAGCCGGTGGAACGATACACAATCAGACAGATGTTGTTGCTGATAATATTGCTGCGGAATTGCGTTATGGATATCCGACTGAATCGTATGACGGAAAAGTAATTGCTGTTGCACAAATGGGATTAACGTGCGGTATGCCATTGTGGTATGACTATGCAGAAGATGTCAAGCCGACACCATGCAGTAAGTTGGGGAGTTTTATGCGATTAGGTTTTAATAAAGGTTTATATTGGGCTGCTGCACGCGGCATGTTATAGGAGAAAATTCATGAGTGACACAATACACGTTGCAAAAACTGCGGAGATGCAGTTGCTAGAAGATAAAATGACTATGTTGGTACAAACCGGGCGTATCGATAATTTGATCGATCTATTGGCTGTTCTTTCAGATAATATTGAGATGACAACACAACCTATGATAGAAAAAATGGTTAATACTGTGGATAATCTTGCGGCAGTTGGATTTATTACGGAAAATGCTGTTCGTTTTGCTAAACGTGAAACAGCAAAAAACAGTACACCTTCTTTATTTGGTCTTTTGAAACTAATGAAAGATGAAGAAGTTCGTCAAGGATTGGCATTTATGCTAAATCTGACTAAAGGAATTGGTAAACAATTATAGGCTTTCCCCGAAAGGGGAAAAGATTATTTGGTATAAGTGATTTTTGCTTTTTCTCGCAATGAAGCCATTTTTTTATCCATAATATTTTTAAACTTGTCCATTTTCAACCGTTCTTCAATAAAATTTTTGGCAGTGTTATATCCCAGTTTTTTGGCGGCTTTGCGATCTTCGATATAAATAATATGGTATCCGTACCGGCTTTGTACCGGAGCGTCGGAGATGGTTCCGACCTTCATGGAAAAGGCGGCGTCGTTGAAAGAGGCGACCATCTGTCCGCGACTAAAGTAGCCTAAATCGCCTCCCTTGTTTGCGCTGGGAGCGATCGATTTGAGTTTGGCCTGAGTGATAAATTCCCGTTTTAATTTTTCGCCGGTCAGTTTTTTCATACTTTCTATAATAGCTTTGGCTTCTTCTTTATTTTTCAGCAAAATATGGCGGGCATGAATTTTCTCTTTATCGATAAATTCGTCGGGATTTAGATCGAAATATTGTTTTATCTCTTTGGGATCGATTTTGACCGCATCGAATTGTTGTTGTTCCCATACTTTTGCGGCGAGCTGGACTTTTAACGTTCGAACCAACGTCTGAAATTCTTCTTTATACTCTTTTGAATCCAGTAAACCTGTTTTTTGGGCGTCGTCAAAGATTAATTTTTGGGTAATAAGCCCTTCGATGATACGTTGGCGCAGTTCGTTTTGTTTATCGACCGGAAGAGAGTCGAAATGCCCCTGCGTCCCTTCGGTCAAAACACTATCCACATCTTCGGAGCTGATAGTCTCTCCGTTTACTATAACGATGGGCTCTGCGGATAAAACGGTTCCGTTGATCATAAGTCCCATTGCCATAGTAGAAAAAAATCGTTTCACAGTTTTCCTCGCTTTTTCCCTTTCGGGAAAATAGAATGTTTTGATTTTCGATACTTCAATCTAAACGATTACAAAATTCACGGGGTGTCGTAGCTAAGTGCCATATTGCTGCAACCCAATGGATTCCCAGCACGGCATGCCTGGGTATAAAGTGCGACGGCTTGGTATTTGTTTTGACCGACTCCTTCCCCTTTTTCATACATATTTCCGAGACTGAAGCACCCTTTGGAATCGCCGTTGTCGCACGATTGGGTAAAGTACTGAAGCGCTTTTTCATAGTTGTGGTTTGTCAGGGCGTTTTGCGCTTCTTGATAGGTATCGGCAAAACACGAAGATACGGCGCCCATAATCATGAGCGATGACAAAAGTTTAAATGACGGTTTCATAATATAATCCTTGTTAAATGATATAGTTGCTTGTCCTGAGACACTCGATTGACCTTCAGATGGGCCGTTTTGACTAAAAAATGACCCTAAAAATAGCGATTATTTTTTAGGTGTCTCCTTTGTAGCCGGTGTGGCCACACCGGCTTTGTTGGGATGGAGACTGACAGAACAGGTCATCCCGGCAGAGAGAACCATCCCTTCGGGAATGCTGTCGATATGGATACGTACGGGGATACGTTGTGCCAGACGGATCCAGGTAAAGATCGGATTGACGTTCGCGAGTAAGCGACCGTCGGTATAGTTATCGCGGTCGCTGATCCCTCTGGCGATGCTTTCGACATGCCCTTTGAGGGTATATTTGGTGCCGAGCATTTTCATCTCCGCCGCATCTCCGATATGGATCAAAGAGAGTTTATGCTCTTCGAAGTACCCGTATACCCAAAACGATCCGGCGGTGATAATCGCCATGTGTTTTTCTCCGGCATCGAGATAATCTCCTTTACGAAGGAGGAGATTCGAAACCCATCCGTCCGTCGAAGCGCGTACGCTGGAACGTTCCAAATCGAGTTTCGCCGTTTCGACCTGTGCGACTGCTTCTTGATATTTGGCATACGCCATTTGGGCATCGAACGACGTATCGTCACGGTTTTCGGCGGAAACGACGTCGTTATCGGCGGCGTTGCGGCGCGCGGCCTGGTGTTTTTTCATGTCGTATTCGGCTTTGCGCGTTTGCGCAATTGCTTCGGCGGCATGCAGGGCGTGTTTGAAACGCTCTTTGTCGATTTCAAAGAGGATATCCCCTTTGTGGACGAATTGGTTGTCGACGACGTTTACCTGTGAGACCAGTCCGCTGACATCCGGGGCGATCATGACGACGTCGGCGCGGACGCGCCCGTCACGTGTCCATGGGCTGTTCATATAGTTATGCCAAAGCATCAGACCGAGAAAAACGGCCAAAGAGACGACTGAAAAAGTAATGACGTAGCGGATAAGCTTCGTATATCGGTTATTTTTATTCATAATATTTCCTTAACGGTAAATCATTAAACACGGAATGGTGAACAAACAGACGAAAATTCCCGTCCGAAACAGCCCCGGATGCCATACATGCTGATACACGCCGGCATCCGACATCAACCGATCCAATAAAATCTGCAATATCGCCGTAACGACGAAGATAGGAAGCAACGTCGGCATTTGGATACCGAACAAAGTGATATCTAACGGCATGAATCCTCCGTAGCGATCGGTAAAGAGAGATCGTTTTGCAAAACGGTATGGATGAGCGCCAGTTCGGTGATCAAATTTTTCATCCGTTTCATTTGTATATTCTCCGTCGGTATATTTTCATTGCGCAGCATTCGGATCGTCTCCGAGAGACTTTGCAGCAGCGTCTTTCTCAGCTCTAGAGACGGAGCATCGAAAAAGCTTTTGATGCACAGTAGCGACGCCTCGATTTTCGGATGGCGATAATGGCTGTACAGCCGTTGCTGACTTCGACGAATGGCCAAAATTGCCCGTCCGATCTCCAGTGTCGAGAGGAGCCACTCATACACAAGACGGCTTGAACGCATATTCAAACGCCCCTGGGTCGAGAACTGTTGAACCAGATCGCGTCCGGTACTCTCCAGGGCACTGCGTTCCACACCGATCGATCCGTCGCATAGATTGACGATCTGACGGCGTAGAATCTTCGCAACACGCTGCTGTGTCAGAGAACACGACCAGAAATTGACCAATAGATAGGCTAATCCGCCGAACATAATCCCGATGAGCGACGCCAAGGACGCCTCCATAAATTTGGTCGGCTCGATTTTGTAATACGGATCGAGGGCGCATTGGCTCATAAACATAAAGACGAATCCGAATGCGAAAATCCCCAGTTTCGGTTTGGTTGTCATCCACCCTACAAAGGCTAGAACCGGAGCGATCAACAAGCTCAGGGTCAGCATGTCCGAGGTGTATTGCGGTATCAGATAAAAATCGTACAAAGCTGCCAGCATCAGGGCAAGTACCGCCCCTTTGAAAAAGTTGACGACACCGTCCAGCGGACTCGGCAACGTTCCCAAAAGCAATCCGATAACGACCGCCAAGGTGATCGTCAAGGTGGCAAACGGCCAAGCCGTCCAAATCCAGAACATCATGGTCACTAACAACACTCCGCTTCCGCGTAAAGCGGCCAGTCCGACGAGGACATTGTCGGTGTGGGTAGAGAACCGTACCGCACGGCTAAGTTCCAGCGATGTTTTTCCCGACATACGGTGTTTGAGAAGCGAGAGATAGGTGGCACAATGGCTGTGGAGCTCATCGAGCAAACGGATCATCAGATACCCTGCGGAGGTGAATTGATCCTCCCACTCTTCATCCATCGTTTCACGGATCGCGGCGTATTTGGTCTCAAAATCTTCTTGAATCGTGTTTTTGACTTCCAAGAGCTTTTGTACGACACCTTCGAGTTCCTCAGGTGTCATCGGCGAAGCGGGGAGGGTCTTTAGCGCCGTTGCGATAGGTTCGTATAACGCTTCCAAGGTCGCAAACGCCTCTTTTCCTCCACGCATTTTAATCGCCGTGAGGATACTTTTTAGTGAATGAAACGTCGTCGAGAGGTTCATGTACTGATGATTCAGATGCTGATAGTGCTGACGCTCTTTTTGATCGGCCCCGCTCTCAAAACTGCTGTTGATACGGACGGCGTTTAGACCGACGACCCCGCTGGAAAATCGGGCAACTCCGCCGTTTGATTCACTGATCGGTGCAAATACCTCTCTAGGATCGGCTAACGTCGTGATAACGTTGACGAATCGTTCGCGTTCGCTGGCGATCAACGAATCGAGCAGACGGCGCGGAAAGATGATATCGCTGATCAGCGTCGCACAGATAATACCGACAAGAACTTCCGAAAAACGGGATGTCGCGATTTCGAAAATATCCAGCGGCGTTTCGATGACGGGGAGGGCAACGATACACATCGTATATCCGGCCAAAACGAATCCGTAGGATTGAAAGTTGCGGTATTTAAATCCCGCAGCCGTAGCAATCCCGATCCATAGGGCAAAAAACGAGATGAACCATACCGGATCCTGCGCAAACATCCCCATTAAAACCAGAGACATCCCCACACCTGCCGTCGTCCCTAGTACGCGGTAATAGCTTTTGGAAAATACCAGACCGCTTTGAGGCTGCATAACGATAAAAACGGTAAAAATTGCCGTCCGCGGATCGGGTAGATTCAGCGTCATCGAAATCCATAACGCCAATAGCCCTGCAAGCGTCGCTTTTGCCATATAAATAAGTGTCGGCGCATCGTTGGACCACCACTCATAAAATCCCCGTTGCCATGGAAAACTTTTTACGTTGGCGAGAAAGGCACTATTTGCTTGCATTGTTCTCTCCTGCATCGGTATAACCGCCCCCGAGAGCTTTTATAAGGCCGATTTGCAGCTGTGCTTTGGCCTCATCCAGACTTAACGCCTCCAACTCGCTCTCATAGGCTGTTTTATTTGCCGATAGAAGCGGAAGCTTATCACTCAGTCCCAGTGAGAACTGTTTGCGTCGGATCGAGACATTGGCGTATTTGGCATTCATATCATCGTGATGGAGGTCGATTTGCGACTCGATCAGTTTGGTTTGTTTGAGCAATACGACCACTTCGTTCGCCGCTTTGATAACGGCATCGTTATAGTCATAGACGGAGGCATTGTAGTCGCTCACGCTGTTTTGCAGGTTGGCGTTACGTTCTCCCCAGTCCAATAACGGAAGCGAGAGTGCGATACCGGCGGATGGGCTATAGGATGAGTTATCAAACAGCTTTGCCCAACTAAACGAGGTGAATCCGAGCAATCCCGAGAGACTGATGTCGGGATAAAATCGTGCTTTGGCCGTATCGATCGAGTGGCTTTTGCTCAACGCGATGTACTTTGTGATTGCGACATCGGCACGATGGGCTAACAGGTTCATCCGAATCTCTTTCGGCAACGGGACGGCGAAGGCGTTGTTGATACTCGGCGCTTTGAGGGTATCGGCATAGGAGGGGAGAAATCCTCCTAAAACGCAGATAGACTCTTTTTTCCCTTCGACGGTACGTTTGAGCTCGGCAATCCGTTGCGTTATTCCCGACAGAGCACTTTTTTGGACATTAATCTGTGTCGCGTCGATCAATCCCAAACGCTGCTGTTTTTGGACGATTTTGAGCTCTTCGGCTGCCGTTTTTTCCAAAGAACGCAAAACATCCAGTTTGCGTTCGTCGTAATTCCAGGAGAGATAGGCTGCGCAGATAGCGTTAGAAAGAGCGACTTTTGCCGCTTCGATAGAGGCTCTCTGTGCCATAGCCTGATTTTTGGCGGCGGCGATACGGGAGCTTCTGGCATTCCAAAAATCAAAATCATAATCGAGCACTAACGACGGTTGGTATTGGGTATGATAGTTACCTCCCAACGGTGCAGGGAAAATATGATTTAGACTGAAACGTTCTCGTATAACGCTCGCATCGGCAGAGAGGTGCGGCAAATTCCGCGATTCGACGGATGCGATGATAGTGTTTGCCTGAGCATAGCGGGCTTCGATACTTTTGAGTGTCGGAGCATTCGCGAGCGCTTTGTCCATCAATGTATCGAGTTGAGGATCGTTGTACCCTTTCCACCAATCGCTTACGAGGTGTCCGTCCGAGTCGTTGAAAAGGGTGAGTGATTTTTCCAAATCGTCGGTGATAGTATTGTCTGCCATAGGGGCGGCTTTTTGGATCGCCGGTACGCATCCGGTCACTAAGAGTGCCGGCAACACAAGGAACATAAAACTGAAGTGTTTCATTGTAGTTTACTTTTGTAGATTTTCATAAATCGATTGGAGCAGATCGGTCAGCTCCGCTTTGTGATCTTCATTTATACCCTCTAGGGCTTTTTCCATAATACGTTCTCCCATTTGGATCAGCGGCTTTTTCAGCTTTTTCCCTTTAGGAGTAATATTGATCAGATAGGCTCTACGGTCATTTTCTTTTTGGACACGCTCTACCAACCCTTTTTGTTCCAGGGTATTGAGCATTAGCGTCAAATTGGATTGTTCGAAATAGGTATCCTGAGCCAGTTCTTTTTGAGTCAGACCGTCTTTTTCACACAACCGGATCAGTATGATCCGATGAGCATACGACAAAGAGTAGGGTTTCAGCTCTTTTTCGTATTCGTTTTTGAGTACATTTCTCGCTTTTGCTATTAAAAAGCCGATCGACTTGTCTGATGCAAAGCCCATAATATCCTCCCCCTCGAAAAATATTCGGGATTGTAGAGCAGTGAACCTTAAATAGTTATTATGATAACTATTATGTTGATAAGTATATTTGTTCTTTTATGGATAGCATAACAATTTAGTATAAAGTATAGGGATGTTCCAAGATATCCGTACGGATGAAGATAGAGCGAAAATACGCAATTGATGGCTTTTAAAAACACAAACATGGTGAACGGTTCACTAAAATGCCCTTTTCGTTCACAAAAATTTGTTACTATAGGAAGAATATAATTATTGATAGAAAAAAGGGATAATATGCGTTTATTTGTCTATTTCATATTAGCCGCCGTCGCGTTTATCATGTTTAAAGCGTTTTTTCTCGATGAATATCTGGAAAATCGGGGGAAAACAGACGTCAATACAACGACGCAAAGTCCTGAACCGATTGAAAAGGTCGAAGAAAAAGAGACCGCTCCTATCAAGCAGGATACAAACGAGAGCGAGACTAAAAAACAAAAGATCATCCAAAGCCATGAAAAGATGCCTCTCGATGAGTTGGGCGATGAGATCGCCGATAAAATCAAGTTGTAATTTTCTATTTTGTCCGTGAGAGGATGAGGCCGCTGAGGATGATTAAAACTCCCCCCGCAATCGTCATCGGGGCAGGGAGAAGATCTCCGAGGATGATTCCGAATAAAGATGCGAACAAAACGACCGAATAGCTGACGGTACTGACGATTCCCGCTTTGGCATAAAAATAGGCACGCGTCATATAGATTTGTCCGTACGCCGCAGCCACTCCCATCAACATGATCCATAACCATTCCATCCCTGAGGGTTTTACGAATTCGCACAGGGCAAAGGCAAAAGTTTCCGAGTTGACGTAGGGTGAGAGTATCATCAATCCTGCGGGGATGATTACACCCGAAGCCATAAACGACAAGACGACGATTCGCTCGTCATAGTAGGCTTTCAAGCTCCGTACGCTCGTATAGGCCAATGCGGAGAACAAGCCGGTCAGAAGCCCCATCAAATGGATATAATCAAAATGCATCCCGCTGAGGAATACTACCCCGATAAAACCGATCCCGATAGCAAAAATGGCATTACGTTTGAGGGTTTCGCCCAGCAGAAAAAAAGCGAGAATCGCGGTGAATATAGGCTCGGTTTTGGCATATACGATCGCATTGGAGAGGGTTGTCGCGCTGATGGTGTAGAAAAAAGCCAATAGGGCTATCGTACCGATAACACCGCGAAAAATCAGAGTATAGGGTTTGCCTCCGATATTGTTAATCGGTTTTTTGAGGATCATGGCACCGATGAGGAGCAAACCGAAGGCATTGCGCCAAAACGTCACTTCAACCGATCCCATCGTGTGGGAGAGGAGTTTGGCGAACACCATTGTCAAAGCAAATAAAAAAGAGGCTATGAGCATCAGACCGATGCCGCGGCGGGTATCGTTCATCGAAGAGGCTTTTGAATCTGACAATGTGTAAAAACGTGATAGTAAGGTAGGATTATCATGACGGGAATTCTAGCATGAATAGATCGGAAGTGTCTCTTTTAATGTATAATCAATCCAATAGGATTACCCAAATCCGCAGTAGTTGAGCAGATAGATCCATGATAAAAAGGGGATAGAATGCAAGTGACTCTCCATCGTGCCCATGAACGGGGAATAGCCGAACACGGATGGCTTCACAGTCGGTTCAGTTTTAGTTTTGCCGACTATCATAACCGCGAGAGAATGGGATTCGGTGTTTTGCGGGTGATTAACGATGATATTATCGAGCCGGGTTCCGGTTTCGGCATGCATCCTCATCGCGATATGGAGATTATCACGATCGTGACTCACGGTATGCTTGAGCATAAAGACTCGGAAGGAAACCACGGTATCATCAGCGCGGGCGAGATTCAGTATATGTCTGCGGGAAGCGGCGTGGAGCATTCGGAGTTCAACCCTTCCGATCAGGATCGGACCGAATTGTTTCAAATATGGATTTATCCTCATACTAAAGGGCTAACCCCCCGCTACGAACAGCATAAATGCGATGCGGAAAGTATGAATCGGTGGGAATTGCTGGTCAGCGGAGACGGACGAAAAGGTTCTTTAGCGATACGTCAGGATGCCTGTATCAAAAAAGCGCATCTGTATATCGGACACACTCTCGTTTCGGATAATTGCAAACCGGGACACGGAAGATTACTATTGGTGATGAGCGGCGAACTGGAAGCGTGCGGATATACACTAAAAGCGCGGGACGAACTGCAAATTCTGGGAGAAGAGTCGTTTGAGATCACGACGGATCGGGAAGCACAACTATTGCTGTTTGATCTCCCGATGCATAACGCTCCCCCCGTGGGAGAGGATTAGCGCCCGTAATAGGAGACGATAGCCGCTTTGCCGAGGGAGTGGGCGTTGATCATATAGCCTGCCAATGCGGGAGAGGCTTTTTCATCCAGATCGAGATGCTCGATGTCGAGGGCATGGATTGTGAATAGATAGCGGTGGGGGCGATCCCCTTTAGGAGGGCAGGCCCCTCCGAATCCCGTTTTACCGTAGTCGGTAACGCTCTGCGTCGCGTGAATCATCTGTTTTTTAGCCGTATCTCCGAAACCTGATGGGAGAGATGTCACCGAAGCGGGGATATTGAACACGACCCAGTGCCACCAGCCGCTTCCGGTCGGGGCATCGGGATCATAGACCGTGACGGCAAAGCTTTTCGTCCCTTTCGGAGCGTCGTTCCAATGTAACTCCGGAGAGATATTTTGTCCGTCGCATCCAAATCCCGCAAACTCTTGCGTTTTGGTGAGCTGACCGGAGAGATCGTTGCTGTGAAGGGTAAAATTTCCGGCAAAAAGTGCGGAGCAGCCCGCCACCAGTAGAGTCGAAACGACAGGAAGTAAACGCATGGTATCCCTTTATGTGAAGTATAGGCGGTTGTACACCGTTTTAACAATACTATTATAGTCTCTATCGCTCTCTAAGCAAAGAGGGGATAGACTTTCGCCACTCTACACAGAAAGGCAAACCTCCTATGGGCGACGCAAAAAATACGAATCGGTATTATGCCGGAATGATCATCGCAATGCTCTTTTGGGGGGTTGCATGGACGGCGGGCAAAGTAGCGGCTCATCACTCCAATGCGGAAGTAGCGGCATTTTGGCGTTATGCCGTATCGTTTATTACGATTATCCCGGTAATTTGGTATCTCAAAACGCCTTTGATGACGAATCGTGCGGGATGGCTTTATATGCTCGTTGCGGGGATGCTGACATCGCTGTTCAATTATCTCTTCTTCGCCGGATTGTCCCACGGACAGGCCGGATACGGAGGGACGATGGTGACGGCTCTGGCTCCGCTTTTCACGTACATGATGTCGATCGGAATATTGGGAACAAAGGTCTCCACGCGTCAGATCACGGCTCTTTCCATCGGAGTATTCGGCGCGCTTATCCTCTTGCGCGTTCCGACGGAAGGGTTTGCGTTTTTAAATATCGAGAGCTCCTATTTCCTAGGGTGTGCCGTCGTCTGGGCGTTAGTGACGATTGTGTCGCAAAAAGCGTCGAAGCAAGCCGATCCCATGTTTTATACGCTGGTTGTTTTCGGTATCACGGGATTCGTCAACATGCTCTTTGCATTGCCGTATCATCCGTTTGATTTCGGTGCTTATGACGGCACGTTCTGGTGGACGATTGTGTTTATCGGACTCGTTCCGGGGACATTCAGTACGGCATTGTATTTTCTCTCCGCGAGCAAAGTAGGGGCACATCGTACCGGCGTATTTATGTTTATCGTCCCGATCGGGGCGATCGTATCGAGCTGGATCGTTTACGGCGAAGGATTGGCACTTTCCACGGCGATCGGATGCCTTTTCGCATTTGTCGCAGTCTTTTTGTTTAATACGAAGAAATCGGTTTTTTTCAGAGAATAGAAACCATTTTTTATTTTGGTCTACGCAAAAGTGAGAAATATCACAAAAGAGAACGGATTTTGCTTGTATATATTTATATTATGCAGAGGAGTTCATTATGACAGTGACTGTGGCATTAAAATCGATTCATCCTCCGATTGCAGAGAGTGTGGTCGATACCAGTATATCGGCAGACTATCGAAAAGCTATCGATAGATTCGTCCCCGTAGTCGCCTATCAGTCTCGGGATGAAATCAACAGCACCGATGAGGCACTGGCACAGTTTAAATCCCATTTATCGAGAGAAGGGGCAGCAAAATTTCTAAGTGATTTGAATGCAGAGAAGATCGAAACTCTGGTTGAAACTCTGCGCCAAAAATTGCAAAATGAAAAAGATAACAATCCGAGATATGCCATCAATATCGATAACGTGGTTAATGATTACCGAAAACTGCTTATTGCGGAGATGATCGCGGCCAAAAAAGCGGCTGAAGAGAAAGAGAAAGAAGAGCACAAGAAGGATGTATCCCACGCTCAGGCAATTGCAACCGCAGATATTTTAAACAGTAAGCAGGAGAATGAAAAAAACGGTGTGAACACAAGAAATGCCACTCTTTTGGAAATGATGATCAGTGCAGCCAATGCTGCACCGCAGAGTGCAGAAAAAGATTCTCAGATATCTTAGAAAGTTTCAGCAGGTTGATGTAAGAGATTTATGCCAGCTTTTTTTCCATAACGGAAAACTCCAGAAAATCGACCCTTTTTTCCCATAACCCCGATTCGGGAAACGGGATCGTCGCACCTGTCCTGACATAGCCTCTGCGTTCATAATACTCGATCAATTCGCTTCGCAGGGTTATCACTTCCATCACTGCCGTATCAACCTTCCACCGTTTCATACTTTCGGTTTCGGCATAGGCGAGGAGCTGTTTACCGATTCCGCTTCCTTGCATGGTCGGCTCGACGGCAAAGAGACCGAAATGAACGGCGTTGTTTTCACGATAGGCATGGATAGAGGCAACGATCGTCTCTTCTTGGAAGGCTATAAAAAAATACGAATCGGGATTGTTTAGAAGTGCCGATACTCCTGCTTCATCGATCCGTTTACCGCTCAGGAGATCGGCTTCGGTCGTCCATCCCGCGCGGGAACTCTCACCGCGATAGGAGCGGTTTAGGAGGGAGGTTAGAGTAGGGATGTCGTTTGGTTTGGCGTGAGCGAATTTCATGGACGAGATTGTATCAAAAGAATGAAAAATAGTTTGAATGTAGTGGAGAAAACCCTCGTAAATACGGTCTGCTGACCAACGGTGAAAACTCCCACGGAATCGCAGCGAGTATGAGTAAAAGGGCGATAGTAAACCAAATGGCGATGGTTTTAAATTTATCTCTGTCAGACTTTTTTCGTTTTGCCAGTGCCGAACCGACGGTGATGAGGAGAACCGCGATCAGCATGGTGGAGCTGTGTTCGATTCCGAAGAAACGAATTTCCCGGATATGGACAGCGTCAGCAAAATGATGGATAAAAAATGTGGTGATAGGGCTGATGAGGTAGAGCCACACGCCGAGGATGAGCTGGATATGGGCTATCGTTGCGGTGTTATGGCGTACACGGTTCTCAAATACCGTAAACGGTTTATGTACAACCACCCTCGATAGGCGCGATAGAGGGCATAGACTAAACTGATAAGTACCAGCCATCGAAACCATGAGTGGAGGGCTAGCAGTATCAGTTCCAACGGTACTCGCTTAGATCAGCAGGAATAGCGTGATCGGCGATGTATTCATCGACTTTGCCGTTGTCAGCATCTCTAGCACACCATGCTTTGATGGTTTTGCGCTCTTCTTTAAACTCATACAGCGGGACACTCATTCCACAGCTGTGCTCGACGCAGTAGATATGGAGTTTGACAAACCGTCGCATACCGCGTAAGTCATCCGAGGGAAAAAGATTTCGACACGCTTCATCGCTTCGGTCGATGGTTTCTCCTTTGCAAAAGAGGCGGAGAATTTGAGGTTTGGGACCGAAGGAACAAAATACGACCGTTACTTCGCCGCCGTTTTCGATGTCACGTGCGGTACGGTTACCGCTTCCGGCGTAGTCGAGAAATATCGCTTCGTTGTCTCCGGTGACACGAAAGCAGTCATATCCGCGGGGACTAAGGTTTACCTCTTTACCGCTGCAACTGGCGATGAAAAATATCTTTTGTTCTGCGATAAAGGCTTTGTCATCTTCGTTTAATGATCTACTTTGGCTTCCCATATTCTTTCTCCAATTAATCGTAGCAAGAGTATATCAAGCTTCGTATAAATGATTAGTCATTCTCCACTTTGAACGTATTTAACATAATATCGCTGGCAAGCATCCGCGCCGCGTGATTGACTGCATCGAAAATATCTTTGTCCTCCCAATCCATCGCACGCAAAGCATTCAAATCATCCTCATTGATCGAATGTGAAAGACGGATAGCTTTGATCGCCAGTAAAAGCATTGCAACTTCGCGTTCCGGCAGATTGGCAGTTTTAGGGTCTTGGCGCATTGCAGCGACCTGATCCAATGTCCATCCCGCCATGTTGACCAGCATTCCGGTATTGAAATCGATACAAAACCGGCACTCTTCAGCGCTGGAAACCATGATACGGATCGCGGCTAACAGCGGCATCGATAACGTAGGATGATTCATGTAATAGCCGATAAACGACAACTGATGGCGCAGTAATTCGGGAGAAATACTAAAAAGCTGTGCGCTGTTGCTGACGCTTCCACGTGCAGCTATGATCGTTGCATAGAGTTCGGCTAACTCACCTGTGGCTTCTTCGGGTGCGATGGTTTGAATAAGAGGCATGATGTATCCTTTTGGATGATGTTGACTGTTTGGTCAAGTGGCATTATACTTTATGTTGACCAATCAGTCAAGTGCAATATGATACAATTACGTTTATATATCTTCCGTATGGATACGGAAAGCTTTAGGTAATAGCAATCACATGAAAGAAAATACGCGACAAAGACTGATCGATGCCACTTTCGACGAGGTTTACTCCATCGGATATCAGGGTGCAGCCTTAAACGATATCCTGGCAAAAGCAGGGGTACATAAAGGTTCTATGTACCATTTTTTCGCCAACAAAAAAGAGATGGCGCTTGCAGCGATATGTGAAAAAATCGACGAACGTTTCGATCTTCGCTATCAGTCGATTGTAAACGGCAAAGGCGGTTATTTGGAAAACTTTTTTGCCGTCATACGTGAGAGCGAAGGACGGGATTTTAAACGGGGCTGTCCGATTGCGAATATTGTTCAAGAGATGTCTAATGTGGATGAAGATTTTAATGCGACGATGAAAGAGATTTATGCTCATTTTCGGATGGGTTTTAAAACTATTTTTGACAAAGCGGTCGAAGCCGGTGAGTTAAAAGCCTGCGATACCGCCAAGTTGGCTCTTTTTACCGCTTCGACTTTAGAAGGTGCACTTCTCTCGGCAAAAGCATCTGGCAATCCTCAAGATTATTTTGATTCGGTGGAGATGTTGATCGAGTATATCCGCGGGTTCGAATCGGAGAAGCGCCTCTCATGACACCCGCCGTCAATGTCGCCAAGAAAGCGAAGATCGATTATCGCTTGCACTCATATACTCATGACCCTTACAGTGCTTCATACGGAGAGGAAGCGTCGGAAAAACTGGGAGTTCCTCCCGAACGGGTGTTTAAAACGCTTGTTGTCATGATCGACGCAAAACAGATGGCCGTGGCTGTGATCCCCGTCTTGTCTATGCTTTCGATGAAACATATCGCAAAAGCCGCAGGGGGTAAAAAGGCAGAGATGGCAAACGGTGCGGATGTTGAGCGATGCAGCGGATATATCCTCGGAGGGGTTAGCCCGCTGGGGCAGAAAAAGAGGCTTAAAACATTTATCGATGCTACAGCTGAACATTTCCCGACGATCTATGTCAGTGCGGGGCGCAGAGGTTTGGAAATCGAGCTTTCTTCTATGGACTTGATGAAACTGACGGATGGGATGTTTGCTATTTTAGGTGATATAGCCAAAGCCAAATAACAATATCAGCTTAAATATCAGAATAAATTTATCTCAATAACGTTATATTTATTTTTCATTATTATTAAATGTTAATCATTGATTATGATTAGCTGAAAATAAAGGAAAAAAATGAAATCGCGTATGAGCCGATTTGTAGTGATGTTTTTATTAATGGTATTCCCTTTATTAGGTCAAGAAACGTATGAAGGTGAATTGCAACAGGCTATTTCAGCGGCTGAAAAAGTCATGATAACAGGGCCTAAGACAATTGAGATTTTCGATCAGGCAACGCTTGAATTGCCGGCTAAATTTGTATTCATACCAAATCCTGAAGCATCTAATATCATGCGAGCCATGGGAAATTCGGTTGGTGAGGGGTTTAATGGTTTGATCATGCCGGAATCGGCTGATACATGGTGGTTTATTACCGTTAACTATACTGATGCCGGGTATATTAAAGATGACGATGCCAAGAACTGGAATACGGATGAGATGCTCCAAAATATGAAAGAAAATGCGGAACATGTTAATGAAGAACGTGCAAAGCGACATATTCCAGAGGTTGATGTAGCGGGATGGGTACAGACCCCTATGTATTATAATGATTCGCATGAAGTGATATGGTCTGTTGCTACAAAAGCAAAAGGGGTTCCTGACAATCAAGCGGAAGGAGTCAATTACAATACTCTCGTTCTAGGTCGGCAAGGGTATATCAGTTTGAATCTCATTACGGCGTTATCGTCGGTAGAAGCGCTTAAACCGACGAGCAAAACTTTAATCGATCAACTCCATTTCAGCGACGGTAAAAAGTACAGCGATGTCAATTTAGCCACGGATAAAATAGCAGAATACGGCTTGGCTGCGTTGATTACAGGAGTAGCAGCTAAAAAACTCGGTTTGATTGCATTGATTGCCGCATTTTTGGTGAAATTCGGCAAAGTGATTGCTATAACATTGTTCGGGGGCGGATATTGGTATAAAAAACATAAAGCCAAACAAAAGGCGAGCGATACCAATTCCAATGAGCTAAACGGATAGCAGATGAAAACCTTATTGGCACTTCTCGCCGCAGGTAAACTTGGTAAAGTATTCATAACGGGCGGCAGTATGCTAATCTCTATCGTTGCGTATTCATTTATATTTGGATGGTGGTATGCGATAGGATTTGTTTTATTGATTTTTATTCATGAAATGGGACATTATATGGCTGCAAGACAACGTGGAGTGAATGTTGGAGTACCGACATTTATCCCCTTTATCGGGGCATGGATAGCTCTGAAAGAACAACCTGTTGATGTAGAAAATGAGGCATATATCGGTTTTGCAGGTCCGTTTGTGGGAACATTTGCCGCTTTAATCGTCTATTATCTATCGCGGGTGTATGACAGTAATTTATTACTGGCATTGGCGTATTCAGGGTTTTTTATTAATTTGTTTAATCTGATCCCGATTTCCCCGCTTGACGGTGGACGGATCAGTGCCGTATTGACTCCTAGAATATGGTTTTTGGGAGTACCTTTATTGATAGGCTTTTTCTTCTTTTTTCCCAGTCCGATGTTGATTGTATTGGCTATTTTGGCTTTTCCGCAATTGAAACTGGCATGGAATTATGATCCTGAGGATGAAAAGAATAAGCGATACTATACGATCAGTGATGAAAATCGTTTGATGTACAGTTTGTATTATATGGCCTTGGTCATCTTTTTGGCGGCTATGACATACAATATTCATCAAATTTTAGGAAAAGGGTACTGATTTGCATTCCGTATCATTATTCGTTACAATTTCATCATCAATATAACAAGGAGAGACCATGAAAAGTCATACTATGTCTATTTCGCATCCCATTACCGACGCTACTGTCGCAAGCCTCTCTCTCCTCCTGCTGAACCTGCTGTAATTTTTCTTTTTTTCCCTTTTTTAAATTTTTAGTTTTGCTTTGAATGCGGCGTTACACGTCCGCACATCGGCATTTTCATCACTATTGTCATATAAGGATACTTCTATGCAGACGCATACAAAATACACGCCGTATCCAACGGTAAAATTGGATAAACGAGAATGGGCGGATAACTCCGTCACCGTTGCCCCGAGATGGGTCAGTACCGACTTACGAGACGGTAATCAGGCATTGGCCAACCCGATGGGGATCGAGCAAAAGATCGCCTATTTCAAAGCGTTGATCGAGTTCGGGTTCAAAGAGATCGAGATCGCCTATCCGAGCGCGTCGCAAACAGAGTTTGATTTTTGTCGTCGTTTGATCGAGGAGGGATTGATCCCTAAGGATGTGACGGTCGGCATCCTCGTCCCCTCGATAGAGCGTCATATCATTCGCAGTTTCGAGGCGTTACGGGGAGCGAAGCGGATCACTATGCACCTTTACAATCCGACCGCGTCGAACCAGCGCGAGGTCGTTTTCAGACGGAGCAAAGAGGAGATTATTGCGTTGGCATTGCAAGGTGTTGAGTGCATCAAACGCGAAGCAGAGACGTTTGAGGGAGAGGTAGTATTCGAGTATTCACCGGAGAGTTTTTCGCAGACCGAGTTGGAGTTCGCCCGTGACATCTCCAATGCCGTGATAACCGCATGGCAGCCGAGCAAAGAGCATCCGATGATCTTGAATCTTCCCAATACGTTAGAAGCGTGTTCGCCCAACATCTATGCCGACCGCATCGAGTGGATGGGCAAACACATTGTGAACCGCGAGAGCGTCATCATCAGCGTCCATCCGCACAATGACCGAGGATGCGCCGTAGCGAGTGCGGAATTGGCGGTATTGGCAGGTGCGCAGAGAGTCGAGGGGACGATGCTCGGCAACGGCGAACGGGCTGGGAACGTCGATATCATCACATTGGCGTTCAACTACTATGCGCAGGGGATCGATCCGTGTTTACGAGTAGACAAAGTCGATGAGATATTGAGCCGTATCACGAGCATAACGGGGATGAGCGTTACCGAGCGTCATCCGTATGTAGGGTCGATGATTTATACGGCATTTTCGGGAACCCATCAAGACGCGATCAAAAAAGGGATAGAACATCGACGAGAGCAGGGGATGCAGCGATGGGAAGTGCCCTATTTGGCAATTGATCCGCGTGATATAGGACGCGAATACACCGACACGATCCGCATCAACTCCCAATCGGGCAAAGGGGGCGTGGCGTATGTGTTAAAAGAGATATACGGGATTGAAGTCTCTAATGAAATACAATCAAAGCTTGCCGAAGAGGTGAAGCGTATCTCTCAAAAAAGAGGCGGCGAGATCAGCAGTGACGAGGTGCTTGGGATTTATGAGGGGATGATGAAACGTAATGAAAACAGCTGAAAGGGTAAATATGGTAAAACTTTAATGTTTTATTTTGATTAGCATTAAGGTTTAGGCAGTGAGTATTTATGCTTTGCAATCGCCGGCAGGCGGGTTTTTGGATGAAGATCTAGATCATTTTAATAAAATTTTTGATGATTGGTGCATACAGTTTGATAATTTTGAAGATGCTGCTCTCATCGCGAGTACATTGGATAAAAAAAGATATGCTGAGGTCGTCGAAATCACCCCTCTGAGCTATCCTAAGTATTTTTTTCATAATTTACAGGGGATCATACACGCGACACGCGAAGTAGAGGGGAATATTATCTGTATTGTGGAACCTTTTATGGGATCGAATTTTCGTATTGCGGTTTGTAATCTGGAGACAAAAGCGGTCAGACTAACCGCAACAAAGTATAAAAATACGATGAGTGTCGAAGGTGCGTTTGCGAATTTTACGATCCGAGATGATAAAGATTTTTAATGAAAGACTATTACATCAGTGAAAAATTTTGCAGCGTATGAGAAGCGTCGGAGGAAAAAAACCAGATTGCTTCAAAGAGGATAAATTGAATCGTTAAAATAATCCAGAAAAGATAACGGTATTTTTTCGATTTGTGACGAAATATTTTCTGGGCGAAAACAGCTCCCGCACTCCCTCCGAAAACGGCAAGACTCAAAAGCGTTTTTTCACTCACCCGCCGACGGTTGGTGCGCGCTAAATATTTGTCGTATCCGAATACAAAGAATGTAATGAGATTAAAAAGTAAAAAAAGAAGAACGAAAGCTTTCATCGTCGGGGATTATAGCATATAAGGATTGTCGATTATAGGAATGTGATTTGCTTCTCAGTCGAGATATTCTAGAGGAGAGACGATGCGAGCCGTTTACAGTTCTTACAACAATAGCGCCAGTACCACAGCTATTACCACCAATGCCTATCAACAAGACAAAGATCAATTGAACGCATTGATGGATAAAATGAAAAAATCGATCGAAAGCGGCGATTTAGAGAGTGCCAAAGCGTTGTTACAAGAAGCTGACAAATTAATTGAGTCGAACAGCAACAACAAAAGAAAGACCAGAATCGCTCAACAGCAAGCCGAGTTTAAAAGCCAGTTGGATACGCTCTCCGATACCCTCAACAAACAAGACAAAAAGTCGGCGTTAGAGACCATCGCCAATATCAAAGACGAGCTCAAAAACAATAAAAATCTTGTCTTAAAATCGCACCAAACTTCGGATATCATTGCCGAGATTCGATCGCAATATTTGCTCTCAATTTATGCGTAGGGCATACAGTTCATACGAAATTTGTAAAAGAAAATCATGTTTAAAACTAGTAATGACAATTTAGAAGAGGTTATAGGTATCACCTGACCCCTGATATTCAGTATTCAGGAGAGTGGGAACGAGGGAAGGGTTAGGCGACACCGTTTGTGTTGGACGACAAGCCATGCACACTCATGTTTGCCCTACCAACATGGGGCGCGGATCGTAGTAGCCACGAACCGATACGATTTGTCCGTCTACGACGTGAATATGCTCCGCAAACGGAATTGTTCCGAAGGTTGTATCGATGTTGAGGAGGGCGACGCAGTGTTCGCCATCGACGACGAGACGAATGATTTCGATATGCTTGACGATTCTCGCGAACCGCTCCGTGGCTTCAATGAAGGCCACCGCACCCTGATACGTATTCATGGGAAAGACACCAATCACCTCCGGATGAATTGGGAGATTCTTTGGATCATTTCGACGAACAGCATCGATGTATTTCTCGACCACGCTAGTTACTTGAATTCTCATATGATTCCTTTTTGTTTATTTGATAGCTGTATATAACGTTTAAAATGAGCAATCAAAAAGCCGCCCGTGGGTTTTTGATTGGTCTCCTTTGGTTTGTTAGCTTTTTTATTCAAGCCCATACTTTAACTCAGATGCCATTGCTCCTAAATATTTTGACACCAAATCACTGTCTTTATTCCACCATGGGGACTTTTTATCAGCCATCATCTTGATAGCCTTGCGAGTTTTTGGACCAAAATATATGTTTGATAAATTTATTACAGCATTAAATTCAGCATTATACTCTGCCAAAATCTTACTTGTCTCTATTTGTTCGTTGGAGCTTTCAGGCTGATTAAGATAAATCTTCCAAATACCTGAAATGCCAGGGGCTTTTCCATATATTGTTGCTGTTCTGTCAATTATTTTAATACGTTGCTGGATTATCTCTTGTTTGTAAGCTAGTTGAGAAGCTTCTTTTTTACTGTTGGAATCTAATGATGCCCCTAAATAGACACCAGAAAGTCCACCGACTAACCCAATTACAGAAATAAGTATTGGTATAATAAGTTCTTTTAATCTATTATCTTTGTTCATTAAACTCCTTTAGCTAACGCTTGAGTTAAGCCGCGCCGCGAAGCGGCGTCGGCTTGAACGAATTGTTAGACATTATTTGCCGACTACCTTGGTGATCTCGCCTTTCACGTAGTGAACAAATTCTTCCAACTGATCTGCGCGCGAGGCCAAGCGATCTTCTTCTTGTCCAAGATAAGCCTGTCTAGCTTCAAGTATGACGGGCTGATACTGGGCCGGCAGGCGCTCCATTGCCCAGTCGGCAGCGACATCCTTCGGCGCGATTTTGCCGGTTACTGCGCTGTACCAAATGCGGGACAACGTAAGCACTACATTTCGCTCATCGCCAGCCCAGTCGGGCGGCGAGTTCCATAGCGTTAAGGTTTCATTTAGCGCCTCAAATAGATCCTGTTCAGGAACCGGATCAAAGAGTTCCTCCGCCGCTGGACCTACCAAGGCAACGCTATGTTCTCTTGCTTTTGTCAGCAAGATAGCCAGATCAATGTCGATCGTGGCTGGCTCGAAGATACCTGCAAGAATGTCATTGCGCTGCCATTCTCCAAATTGCAGTTCGCGCTTAGCTGGATAACGCCACGGAATGATGTCGTCGTGCACAACAATGGTGACTTCTACAGCGCGGAGAATCTCGCTCTCTCCAGGGGAAGCCGAAGTTTCCAAAAGGTCGTTGATCAAAGCTCGCCGCGTTGTTTCATCAAGCCTTACGGTCACCGTAACCAGCAAATCAATATCACTGTGTGGCTTCAGGCCGCCATCCACTGCGGAGCCGTACAAATGTACGGCCAGCAACGTCGGTTCGAGATGGCGCTCGATGACGCCAACTACCTCTGATAGTTGAGTCGATACTTCGGCGATCACCACTTCCCTCATGATGTTTAACTATTTATTCATACCCAAAATATACTATTTTGCCAGAAATTCATAAGATAATCAGACATTCAAAATGTCCACCTATTAAAAAAAATCAAGCTAAATCTTACAAATTGACACATTTTTACATATTATATGCTGTTTTTCTTAAAATTATTTCTGTGAATATGTCATGTTGATTTTGATATGCAGACATTATGTCCTGCTATCAGATGAAAAATGTAATAAAGAGACATTATGTCTGTATGATTGGAAGGAGTTGACAATGCAAAAAAAGAAACTACTTGATTTGGTTCGTGAACAAATTCGCTTAAAACACTATAGTATGAAAACTGAGCAAACCTACATTGGGTGGATAAAACGATATATCTTTTTTCATCAAAAAAAACATCCTATTGATATGGGAAAAACGGAGATAGAAGCGTTTTTGACTTATCTTGCCGTTGAACGAAAAGTAAGTGCTACTACACAGAATCAGGCATTTAATGCTTTGTTGTTTCTATACACGCAGGTGCTCGGTATTTCATTGAAGGATCAAAACATTCAGGCACTTCGTGCGCAACAGCGTGTGCATATTCCCGTGGTATTGACACGAGAGGAGACGGTTAAAATTATTTCAAATCTTAGCGGTGTGTATCAACTGATGGCGTATCTTATGTATGGTTGCGGTTTGCGTATGAAAGAGGTGCAGAGTCTTAGAATAAAAGATATTGACTTTGGATTTAATAAAATCTATATTTGGGACAGCAAAAGCCTCAAAGATCGTACCGTACCACTACCGCAAAAAATCAAACAGCGGTTGCAGATGCAGGTGTTGCAGGTAGAAGAACTACATCAAAAAGATATTGCTGATGGTTTCGGTTCGGTTTATCTGCCTTATGCGCTGGAACGTAAATTCCCCAATGCGCATAAAGAGACCAAATGGCAGTTTCTTTTTCCCATGAAAACCATCTCAACGGACCCACGCACTGGCATTCAACGCAGGCATCATATTTTAGATAAAACATTTGGAAGAAATATTAGTCAGGCAGCAGCGAATGCACAGATCCACAAACGGGTGACATCGCATATTTTCCGTCACTCGTATGCTACGCATCTTTTACAAAACGGCGTTGACATTCGCTCCATTCAAGAATTGCTAGGTCATAAAAGCGTTGAAACCACGATGATTTATACTCATGTTATCAAAGAACTAAATCAATCCAGCGTTAAGAGTCCGCTTGATTTTTAAAAAATGCAATTTGTTATATGTTGCAAACCCAAATTCCGTGCCACACCTCCGCAAACGCTCTAACCGCAGGTTCGATCTCCTCCATCTCGAACCCCCCGAATCCCATCCGTATGGCATCCCATTCAATCAGGGAACAATCATTAGTATAGTAGAGCTTGAGCCCCGTTTTTTCTGCTTGTTGGCGTAAGAGGTTAAAATCTATTGGAACTGTCGGGCGGATATTGATGCAAAGACCTCCCCCCTCGCTGATAATCTCTATTTGATTTCCCAAATATTTGATGAGAGCGTATTTCATAAGATCATGCTTTTTACGGTTTAGATTTCGTATCTTTCTCAGATGCCGTTCCCAATGACCCTCTTTAAAAAATAGTTCCAACGTTTTTTGGGTTGTGAGGCTGACGCGGGAAAAATAGCCATGAAAAGCTTTATAGTTTTCTAGTAATCGGTGTGGAAGGACAATATAGCCAACCCGTAGAGCAGGAGAGAGCGCTTTTGAAAATGTCCCGATATAAATCACTCGATCATCGGTATCGAGTCCTTGGAGTGAGGGGATTGGGCGGGAGCGGTAGGTGAGTTCACTGTCGTAGTCATCTTCGATGATGAATCCGTTATTCTCTTTTGCCCATGCGAGGAGTTTCAGACGGTTCGCGACAGGCATAGCGACACCTGATGGGTATTGGTGCGATGGGGTGATATAGACTGCATTTGCTTGAGAACGGATCAGTTCCTCGATGCACAACCCGTTTTCATCCACTGCTATGAGTGAAATGTCATAACCGAATCGTTCAAATACAGTACGGGGGACGGCATATCCCGGATTTTCGATAGCGAAATGCGGATGAGTATCACGGAGGAGATCGGCAAGAATGTTCATGGAGTCGATGAATGCTCCACTGATCACTATTTGAGAAGAATCACAAACTACACCGCGTGAGAGTGTGAGATAACGTGCAATCTCGACTCTGAGACCGTACTCTCCTTGCCCATCAGAGTATCCTCCCAGATCAAGAGTTTCATCAATTGCTTTGGTAAATAGCCGTTTCCATAGCTTTAGTGGAAAAGAAGATTTTGCTTGTCGTGCAGGGAAAAAATCGTAGAGGTACGGTGTGGTTGGATTATTATTTTTAGCTCTTGGTTCAGACATAACAAACGGCTGATAGTTCGCTTCAGTGATATAGTAACCACTTTTGGGACGGCTTTCGATGTACCCTTCGGCATAGAGTTGATTGTACGCCGATTCGACGGTGTTTTTGCTGATGCGGTACTCTTGGGCGATTTTGCGGATCGAGGGGAGTTTGCTCCCGACGGCAAGAGTGGTCATGATGTCGTGTTTGAGTGCTTCGTAGAGCTGGATGTGCAGAGGAGTTTCGGATGCGGTGTCGAGGAGATACATAAACTGACCTCATAGATTTTAAATATTTTGTCACTTGTTAAGAGTGCAGATTGGCGGTATAGTATCATAATTTTTTTAAGGGAGTATCTTATGTTATCTGAAAAACTAAAACTCGTATTTCAAAATGAAGGTGTTGTGACAATTATTGCGCAAGGGAAGGATTTTCCTCATGCCGTAAATACATGGAATTCTTATGTGGAGCTCAAGGACGATTATTTAATAATTCCAGTCGCTGGAATGAATACAATGGAGGCTATTCTTAACAATAATAATAAGGTATTAGTGACCGTAGGGAGTCCAGATGTAGAAGGGTTGCATGGTATTGGTGCCGGTTTTAATATAAACGGTGTAGCGAATATCCAATCTGATGGTGACGAATACGCTGATGTAAAAAATAAATTTGTATGGGCAAGAGCAATGATGAAAATCGATATAAACGATTATTATCAGACAACATAAAAGGTTATTTATGAGACGTTCAGAATTTGAGGTCACCGATGAAAAAGAGATCGAGTCGTTTTTGGGTGAATGCGAGTACGGCGTCCTCTCGCTTATCAGCGGCAATGTCCCCTATGGCGTTGCGGTCAATTACGCCTATAAGGACGGCAAATTTTACTTTCACGGAGCACTTGAGGGGCGAAAGGCCGAAGCGATAGGAGAGGGTACACAGTGCTCTTTTACGGTTGTCAAATCTTATGCGTATATCCCCTCGTATTTTAGTGATACTCGCTCGGCATGTCCCGCAACACAGTATTTCGCCTCGGTGATTGCAGGCGGAACAGTGAGCCGTATCGACGATCCCGTGCAAAAAGCTTTCGGACTCACGGCACTAATGGAAAAAATGCAGCCCGAAGGGAGATATGAACCGATCGATGTGGAAAATCCGATCTATACGAAGATGATGGAAAAAACGGGAGTGTACGCGATAGTGCCCGATTTCATCACCCTCAAAGTCAAAGCAGGGCAAAATTTATCCCAAGAACGTCATGATGCAATGATGGAGCGGATTAAAGGGCGAAACAGTGCTATCGATCACGAAACCCTATCGCTGATGAAACATACTCAAACCAAGGAATCTCGATGACAGCCGAAAACTTTAACCTCTCCGACTACCTCTCCCGCATCGGCTATGAGGGGGAAGTGCGTACCGATGTCACGACATTGACAAAGCTGATGCAGTGCCAGCTCCGCACTATCGTGTTCGAAAATACCGAGGTGCAATCAGGTCGAATCCCCTCATTAGTACCCGAAGATATCGTGAAAAAAGTGATCGTGAACCGTCGCGGCGGGTACTGCTACGAGATCAACGGCGTGTTTGCGATGGCACTCACAGCCATCGGTTTCGAGTGGTATTTCGCGGGCGCGCGCTCGATGCTCTATCCGACCCGTCGTCCCAAAACGCACATGGTTCTGATCGTTCGTGTCGAGGGAAGAGACTACCTCTGTGATACGGGATTTGGCGGATACGCGCTGCGAGCACCGATGGAGATCAAAGAGGGGGAAACCGTGCAGGACGGTGATCGTTTCCGACTCGAAATACTGGATGGGGAGTACGTGCTCGGTGCGATGGTGCAGGGGGAGTGGCAGCGTCTGTACGGCTTTGCATTACAGCCGCAGGAATGGATCGAGTTTAGCCTCGCGAACTATTTCAACGCTACCAGCCCCGATACGATTTTCACACAGAAAAAAATTGCGATCATGCAAACCCCACAAGGGCGTAAAATCCTCGTAGATGATGAGCTGAAACTTATCGAGGATGGGAAACTCGAAAAACTCGAAGTGGAGTATGAAAGTGCACTAAAAGAGTATTTCGGATTGGAAACTGTATGAACCATATTATTGTAAAACGCGCTACCCATGAACATTCCGCGCAAACGGCTGTACTGGTGGGAGAATTGCTTCAGGAAATCATGGATAGAATCGGGATCGATGTGTTTCATTTCGATCTCCAAGAGACCAAAGAACGTTTGGCTGATTTTATATCGACGGAGAAGAACTTTGTATTTGTCGCCATCGATAATGAGACGAATACTATTATCGGTTTTGTGACAGTATATGAGGGATATGCGCTGTACGCCGAAGGCGCGTTAGGGACGATGGCAGAACTCTATGTCAAACCGCAATTTCGTTCGCAGGAGATCGGTAAAAATTTGATTCTATCCGTCAAAGAATTCGGTGAGGGGAGAGGCTGGAAACGTCTCGAAGTAACGACGCCCCCATTGCCACAGTTCGATGCTACTTTGGCATTTTATGAGCGCGAAGGGTTTGAGATCTCCGGCGGTCGTAAACTAAAGGCGGTAATCTAAATGGAAAGTTTTCTAGAATCTAGCGACATTATCGATTTCGATCACCCCGCAGTAGCGGCAAAAGCTCGTGAACTTGCCGAAGGGTGCGCAAACTACACAGAGATTGTACGGCGGTGTTTCGAATTCGTCCGCGACGTCATACGTCACACGGGCGATGCGGGGGAGGGGATCACGACGCTGCGAGCCAGCGAGGTGCTTGAATATCAAACGGGCTGGTGCTATGCAAAGAGTATTTTGCTTGCCGCTTTGTTACGGGCCAACGGTATTCCAACGGCATTGTGTTATCAACGGCTGAGCTGCGGTGAGTATAGAGAGGGGATATACTGCCTCCACGGGTTAAATGCCGTCTATCTCAAAGAGTATGGCTGGTATCGAGTCGATGCTCGGGGCAATAAAGCGGGGGTGGACGCACAGTTTAACCCGCCGCATGAGAGATTGGCATTTACATTGGGCGAAAATGAATACGATTTGCCTGAACGGTATTCAGAGCCTCTTCCCGTCGTCGTCGAAGCGTTGAAAACACGTAAAAACTATGACGAGATGATCGGGCATTTCCCGGATATAGGGTAAATATGACGATTCAAAACAGCACGCTTGCCGATATCGAAGAGATTTTCAGACTCTACACAATCGCTACCAATTTCCAAAAGTCTAAATTCTTCGTCCATTGGCCGGAGTTTAAACGCGACCTTATCGAGACTGAAGTACGGGAAAACCGACAATGGAAGATCATAATAGACGACCAAATAGCCTGCATCTGGGCGACGACGTTCAGCGATCCGCAGATATGGGGCGAACGCAACGATGATCCTGCCGTCTATATCCACCGTATCGCAACCAATTCCGATTTTAGAGGGAACCATTTCGTAAAACGTATCGTCGAATGGGCGGAGCAATATGCACGTGAACATGGCAAAAAGTGCATTAGGATGGATACGATCGGTGAAAACAGAGGATTGATAGAGCATTATCAAAAGTGCGGTTTTGAATATCTGGGGTATTATAAACTGGACTCTATCGACGGATTGCCTGAACACTATGCATTGGCGGATGCATGTTTGTTCGAGAAAAAAATAGAAGGGGAAACATACGATGAACCTCGAAAAGCTTAAAGAGGCAGAAGCTAATTTTTTCGCCTTTTATCCCAAAGGCTTTGAAGATGAAGCTCTGTTGCCGATCATTAAACGTCACAATACGGAAAAAATCGGAAAGAGTGTACAAGAGCTCTTTGCCACCGAGCGTTTTCAAAATCCTGACGAGATCGGTGAAAATTTTTCCAAAATCGTCTCCAAATCGACTCTGATTTCCCTCTTCGAAAAGCCGAAAGTTCGAGATATGATTAAACAAATGAGTATGGAGCAAAAGGATATGCTCTCCATAGCGCTTTATGAATTGCTGTACGGCAAAAAAGATCAGGGATTTGAAATCATGGCGGATATTCTTGCCCGTTACGGTTTGGCGAAGTGGTCGATAGTGACATTAATCCCCTATTACTATGATAGAGAAAATAATTTTTTCATCAAGCCCAATACGACCAAAGATATCATCAAGTTTTTCGATCTTCAGGATATCATTTATAAACCCCGTCCGACGTATGAATTTTACGCGAAGTACACAAAGCTGCTCGAAGAGATGAAAGCGCAGGTCTCCCCTCTGATCGGAAAGGATAATGCCGGATTTACCGGATTCTTGATGATGGCGATGAAATAAGGGGAACCGTAATCGCAGTCAGAATCTTATTCATCGTAACTGTCGTTTTTAGAAGCGATACGCATTGCTAATGCACGCAAGGTAGGGAAAACTACCGTTAAGGTCGGAAAAGCGATGATGAATGCCGCACCCCACGCTTGCAACCAGATATGCATAAATCCGCTGACAAATCCGAGATTCATCGCAGAAATGGCGAACGACATAATAAAGGTCATTACCGTAGCAACTAAAAACGTTTGCACGAAAAAGAGGTATTTTGTTGAAATCATTGCGCTGCCCCTAGAAGGAATTTTTTAAAAGTATAATATGCTACAACTTAATGTTATTTGAATAACTATTATTTGAATAATATTAAGAAAATTGTCCTATAATAACGTATTCAGTAAGAAGGAATCATCGATGGAAAAAACTATTCAGCCGGCTTGCGGCAATTTCGGACTTTTGATTGCTAATATCAAAAACAAAATGCGGAAGCGGATGAATGATAAATTAAAGCCGTATGATATAACTCCCGAACAAAGGGCAATATTGCTGATTCTTGGAGATAAAGGCAGCATGACGCAAATGCAGCTTTGCGAGTTAACATCTATGGAACCTTCGAATCTCTCAATGACGCTGAAACGTCTCGAAAATAAAAAATATATTGAAAAGACAGATCATCCGGAAGATCCGCGGGCTTATTTGGTTCGAGTGACTGAAAAAGCTGAAGATATCATTGTCGAATTAGCAGCGCTCAGTATTACGGCACGGGAAAATCTCTTCGAAGGGATCGACGAGCGCGATTTGTACATTATGTGTGAAGCGCTAAAAAAAATAGATAAGAATCTTAAGGGGTTATTATGATACTGGATTTACAGACAATAATTTTGTTAATAACGCTTGGCGCATTTGTCGGAGTTGCCGCAGGGCTGCTCGGGATAGGAGGAGGGGGAATTATCGTTCCCGCTCTGACGGCGATTTTTTTAATGCAGGGGATGGCGCAGAGCGAAGTGGTGCATATGGCTCTGGGTACATCGATGGCGACGATCGTGGTGACCTCGTTCTCGAGTCTAAGAGCGCACCATAAGCGTCAAGGGGTTTTATGGGATGTCGTTAAAATGATGGCTCCGGGAATAGTGATCGGAACGTTTCTTGCCACTTTTTTGGCTTCCGTACTCAGCTCTTTGTATTTGGCGGTGTTCTTTTCGATCTTTATGGCATACGTCTCTTTGCAGATGTTTATCGACAAAAAGCCTAAACCGAGCCGAACTCTGTTGAATCCGGCAGGGCAGTTTGCTTCGGGTTCGGTTATCGGAGCGGTTTCGGCGATGGTTTCTATCGGCGGAGGCTCACTGACCGTCCCGTATCTGGTATGGCAAAACGTCGAGCTCAAAAAAGCGATCGGAACCAGTGCCGCCGTCGGATTTCCGATCGCGATCAGCGGTACGCTCGGCTACGTGATCAACGGTTGGCATAACACGAATCTCGATCATTTGACGGTGGGATTTGTATCATTGCCCGCATTTTTCGTGATCGCATTATTTAGCTATTTTACGGCTCCGATAGGGGTTAAACTGGCGCATGTCCTTCCGGTAGGAACGATTAAAAAAATCTTTGCTTTTTTATTGATCGCTTTGAGCGTAAAAATGCTCTCTTCCTTTATCTGAGACTTCTGTCCTTTTTTCGGGATAGATCATCAGTGAACGGTGGAACGTATAGGTGAATTTTGAGCCCTGCATATGGGCGGATCGGATATCCAGCGTAATATCGCTTTTGTCGATGATCGATTTGACGATGCTCATGCCGATGCCGAATCCCGTTTTGTGCTCGTGTTCGCGATAGTAGGGATTGGTGATTTTTTCGGGATGTTTGATTCCCTGACCGTAGTCCTGAATAGCGAGGGTTATCTCACCGTCGCTGTTTTTATCGATAGTGACGTCGATGGTGCTATTTTTATGGGAAAACTTGATCGCGTTTGAGAGGGTGTTGTCTACGATCCTCTGCAACTTCGTCGGATTAAAGAGGATTTGTGTCGATTCGGTCGTTGCGGAGAGATTCAGCGTGATATTGTTGAGCTGGCAGATAAGTTCGAAATACTCTACCCGTTCCGTGACGAACGGCTCAAAATCGATGATTTCGTCTTTATAATCGATGCGGTTTTGTTTGATGAGGTAATCCATATCGTTGTAGATCGTCGCCAGAGATTTGGTCGCCGATTTGATACGGCTGAGGTATTTATTGGACTCGTACATGGTGTTAAAAAGGTCGACGTTGACGTTGATAATGCTTAGAGGCGTATTCATCTCGTGCATCGATTCTTTGATAAATTCATCGAGTTTTTCGTTGACACGTTTGAATGGGACGGAAAAACTGTTGAGAAAAAAGACGGAAAGCAAAAGGATCAGGACGATGATTCCAAATGCGATGACGCTCGCTTCGAGAAAAATCTCGGTGTACGAAATAGTGGTTCTCGTGATAATGTAATCGGCGAAAAAGTATTTTTGAGACGGAAGTGCCGTAATCAAAAATCGGGTGAATCCGTCACTGTGATATCCCGGCATATACGAGGGGAGGGGTTCTCTGATCTGCGAATAGATGACCGAAAACGTATTGGTATACAGACCCGATTCGTACATCGCGAATTTCGGAAATTCGAAGGTTCCCTCGGGATTGTTCCCGAAAGCGTCCATCGCGGTGATGATATGCGATTGAATCGATTTGAGTTCGACTTCGGTACGGACCTCTTGCATATTGATCTTATGGGTGACATAAAAATACAGCGGTGCCAGCAGAATCAAAGAGACGATGCACGTATAGATTAGGCTGTAACGGCGGACGAAGTTCTGTTCATCGACAATCAAGACGGTATCCTAAGCCATAGATGTTTTTGATGACGTCTTTGGGGAGCTTTCTTCTGAGATTGTTGATCTGTACGCGGGCATTTGCCGCATCCACGTTGTTGTCCCAGATTTTTTCATATAACGTCTCCAGAGTGAGAACCCGATTGCGGTTCATCAGAAAAAGATTCAGAATCTCACTCTCCGTCTTGCTGAGCGAAACCGGAACATTATTGCAGCTTAGCTCATATGTCGTGACGTTGTAGCGGTAGTTGTCCGGTAGCATGAGGATGTCGTCTTGTGTTTTGAAACAGTTGGATTTGAGGGCATGGCGGACTCTGAGCATGAGTTCGGTCAGATCGAACGGCTTTTTGATGTAGTCGCAGCATCCGTGCGCGTATCCCTGGATCAGAGCGTCGGCACTGGACATGGAGGTGACGAAGATGGTCGGGATATTTTTGTTCTCGTCCGCCAACGCCTTGCGCAACGAAAACCCGTTGAACGTTCCGGGAATATTGACATCCAGCAGCAGCAGATCGTAATCGACCGAAAAAACGGCGTCATAGGCATCTTCGCTGTTTTCGAAACTGTCGACGGTATAGTTCTGCGCACTCAAAAATTCTTCTATACTGTCTTTTAAAATAACATCGTCTTCGAGTAAAAGCAATCTCATTTTATGTGTCCTCTGGATTTTTGATTGGAGTTTGTATCGAGCAGCAAAGAGATAAGCTCGTCTTTGCTGTAGTTGTCGAGATCGGTTCGCAGTTTCTCCTCCAGTGCGGTTTTGTCTTCGGAATGGACGCACTTTTTGAGTGAAAGAAGCTCCTCGGCCGTATAGTTGTTCCATAGGTTGGTGGAGGGGGTACGGTTGATAAGGGAAAAGTATAAATCTTTTCGCGAATAGGTTAAAAATGTATCCAGCTCTTCTTCGAAAGCACTGAAGAGCTTCATCTTCTTTTTCGAAAGGACGAGGATGAACGAACCGATATTCTGCCCGTCGGCATTGAGAATCGCACGGGAAAAATAGACATAGTCGTCGCCTTCAAGTACGCCGTGCGTCAACAGCCGGTTTAATCCGGCATGTTGGAGGTAGGCGATATGGTGGATGTTCGCGTCGTCGTTGGCGACGATCGTATTGCCGATACGGGGGTTGTTTTTCAGTAAAACGGCCTGATTGCGGTATTTTGCATCCATTAGGACCAAAAGATCGATATCGTAATTGGCGAAGTAGTTTTTCAGCGTATCGAAGTTTTGGATCACTTCGATAAAACCGATAAGATGCTTCTCTTTCACTATGGGAATCGATGCGATGAGAACCAGACGCCGTGCGGCTTCGAAAGAGAGATGGGGCTTTTGGGTCAGGACGATATCCTCCAGATCCGGGCGGTAGGCCTTGATACTCAGTCCGGTACTGGTACTTTCCCAATTACGTGCAAAGATAATGAAATCTTTGGTGACGATTTGGGCATGGACTTTGGAACCGCTGAATACTTCGAGGGTCGAGGTGTAGCGTTTGAGAATTTCGGTCGCTTTGTCCGTATCGTTGCGTTCAATCGCCGTTTGGAGGGTCTCGTTTTGTGCCAGTGCAAAGGAAAAGGCAAAACTTTCGGCTTTTTCCTGCTCGATTTGTTTGTCGAGCAGATTCATGAGGACGATATCGATCCTATTGACGAACTCCTGTTTTTTTTGCATGTAAAAATAGACGATCATCGCCAGCAAAATCAACAACAGCAGCGTTAGATATTTTTGATAGAGTCTCATGATAACCTTTGTCCATAATTATAAATTTTTAAAATAAAATAACGGACTGTTTTTGCTTCTTTTTTATTTTACCTTGATATAGGCATAGCCGCTGCGTTGCAGATCGATGATTTTAACGATTCCGGCAGGAGTGGTGATGGCATAATCTTCGATCTGCTGATCGGTGACACGGTTTTTATCCATAGTGTTTTTGCAGGCATAGAGTTTGATCTTGTCTCCGCCATCCACCTGAAGTGCTTTCAGCCGAGAGCGTGTTCCCGCCCCTGTCGGCCCTCCCTGCGTGATATAGGGTTTTTCTTCGAATCCGGTATTGTTAAAATCTTTCATGACGTATTGCAGACACGGTCCGAGTGCGACGATGTCGATCTCATACTGAATGAAGTTTTTGTTGTAATACTCGACGGCGTTATTGATCGTATTGAGCATCAGATGGACGCGTTCCGCTTCGGGAAAGTCGCATTGATAGACTACTTTGACGGTATCGTCGTCATCTTTATCGTTTGCTAAAAGGTGAAGCGGACTGATCGCCAACGCGATGAACAGTAGATTTATTAGTTTCATGGTTTTCTCCTGATTAAAAAGCATAGGTAATTTGGACTTCGGCACGATTGCCCATGTGGTCGAGTATGCTCTGGGCAGAGGCATTTCCCGGTGCTTTCGCATCGCGGATCAGATAGTTGAAATCGATCCGTGTAGGGCCTTTGAAGCGGTACGATGCCCCCAGCGTCGTGGTAGTAAAATCGCGTTCCCCCTTGGCATCGTTGGTCAATCGGTTCATGAAGTCGTAACGGCCGAAAACTTCGAATTTTTGCGGGATCAGTTCATACTGGAGATTGACATAGCCTCCGTCGGCTTTATTTTCGTTTCCGGTGGCGAACTGAAACTCCCAGTCTTGAGAAAATTCGTTTGCATCGACATCTTTAGGACCCACGTAAATCATCCCTTTTGCCTTCATGTATTCGGCTTCGAAGCGCAGCCCGTGGTTATAGTAGGTCATACCCACCCCGTAACGCTGACGATCCGCTTCGACGGGTGCCGTGTTATTGGAGATAAATTTCCGTTTTCCTTCCTGACCCCAGATGTAGAATTTCATCGCATTGGTATAGTATCCTTTGCCTCCGCCGAAATTTTTCTCCAGAGCCAGGTATCCGTAATGGGTCCCTTGACTGTCGGTATTGCTGTTGGAAATCCCGGTTCCGTTCCCGTACATATAAGCATAGCTAAACGTCCATGCATCTTGGACAGGGATAGTATCGAAAATTTCCGCTCCGGTGTCTCTGAACGCTCCGATAGGAGTGTCGACGGAGGTCGTGGTGTAGTGGACAGTGGACGCCCCTCCGGCTGCCGAACCGGTTTGCGGTGCCGTAGCGTTGATGATCCGGCGCTCTTGCATCTCCTGATCGGTCATCGTCGTAAAATCAATATACGGAGAGAAATAAACCCCCTGCATCCCCTCTTCACTGCCGGGATATTTGAACCGACCGACACGCAGTTTGGCATACGGTACGTATTTGAGGGTGACCGATGCGTCGGTCAGATAGGTTCCTGTATCATGGTTGGCGAGATTGTTGATGCCGTTATTTCCAAAATCGGTCATGATGAAATAGTTGACCATATTATCATCATCCGCCATTCCCCGTACCGCCAAACGGGCCCGAAACAGATTAAATCCGGATTGGTCTTCGAGATTCGGCGCCAAAAGAGAAAACGGCGTCGTTGTTTTTCCGCCGGAGGATGCGACGCTTCCGGAATCACTTTTATAGTTGACCTGTGCAAATCCCCAGATTTTCGGCATTTTATTGCGATTAGGGACAATGACGCCCTGCGGAGCTACGGTTTCGGGTTCCGAACCTTGCAACATCAGCCAGTCTGCGGCACTGAGTTCGATGGAAGAGCCGAGCAAAATCAAACTTAGCAGTGTAGATCTTGAGACAGTTTTCATACGTTTTCCTTATATCAGATGGGAAAATTGTAAGGAAACAACGAAAAGAAAATGAAAAGAGATTCTATGCGAGATAAAGAGGGTATTTTTTATGTGACTTTCGTCACAGATATGTATAGACTAATTTTTTTACAATCGTCTCTAAAAAGGAGATGCAATGAAACTCGAAACGGCCGTAAAAATACTGCGGATAGGTTTGGGAATCAATTTTTTGTGGTTCGGAATACTGAAGTTTTTTCCCGGAATGAGTCCGGCAGAGACGTTGGCAAAAATGACGATCGATGCACTGACGTTTAATCTGGTTCCACCCGGTCTTGAACTGCTTGCTGTCTGGGAAGTGGCTATCGGGGTAGGATTTATCACCGGAAAATATTTGCCTTATATTATTCGTATCTTTATGGTGCACATGGTATTGACATTTACGCCTCTGGTCTTGTTTCCTGAATTATGTTTTACCAACGCCCCGTTTGCGTTGACACTGGTCGGACAGTACATTATCAAAAATCTTGTTTTCATTACGGCGGGTGCAATCATCTGCATCACACGGAACAAAAAATATGAAAACAACGATGGGCAGGAAAAATGCACCGTCATACAGATTAGAGAAAATGAGGTGCCGCGATGAACTCCCTCAAATTTCTTTTGGTGACGTTGTGGCTGACGTCGGCAGTCCATGCGGACGAAGCGCTAAGACAAAAAGCGTTGCAACACGGCTTAAAACCGCTTGTGGAACAAGGTGATCGCACGAAGATGGGAGAAGCAAGGATCGTTTTGGGAAAAAAACTTTTTTTTGAAAAAAATCTTTCCCTGAACCGCGATATCAGCTGTGCGAGTTGTCACGACACGGTGCACGGCGGAGCGGACGGCCGATCGACCGCAATAGGGGACAGGGGGCAGAAAAATCCGAGCCATCTCAATACCCCTACGGTACTCAATACCGTCTTTTCAAAACACTATTTTTGGGACGGGCGCAGTTCGACACTGCAAGATCAGGCAAAAGGGCCTTTGCAGGCACCGTTTGAGATGGCGTCGAGCCCTGCTCTGATCGAAAAGAGGCTGAAATCGGATCGAAAGTACGAAAAACTGTTTTTTCAGGCATTCGGTGATCACAACATTACGTTCGAACGTACAGCCGAAGCGATCAGCGCATACGAGTACACACTGACAACCCGAGGTCGGTACGATCGGTTTTTAGAGGGCGATCTTCTGGCGTTGAGCGAAGATGAGCAAGCAGGATTGAATCTCTTTATCGACAAGGGATGTATCGGATGCCATAACGGAATCGGTCTGGGGGGGCAGGAGATGCGGAAATTTCCGCTTTTACACCATCCGATTTGGAGTATGACCGATCACAAAACGATCAACAAAGTTCGGACGGCGTATTTGGCTTTTTTAGCCGAGGAGGGACGAAAACAAAACTTTTCAAACGATATCGAACGGTATGCTTATCTGATGAAATCGTTGGGTGAAAAAGAGGTTGAACTTCTGAGTGAAGGGTATTTCGAAGCTTATAAAGCTCCCGATAGCTATCGGATTATGAGTTCGAAAGGGTGTTATATCTGCCATACCGAGCCCAATTTCGGGGTCGATAAACAGATACTCAAAGAAAAAGCATTCGCGTTTAAAAACACGGGCGGATTTTTGGGGAAAGAGAAACCGGGGCGATATTTCAGAGCCCCTTTGCTGCGTAACGTCGTACGAACTGCACCGTATTTTCACAACGGTAGCGTCAAGACGCTTGAAGAGGCGGTACAAATTATGGTCACCTATCAAAGCCGCTCTAAAGTAACCGAAAAACAGCTTACTCAGCTAATCGCCTTTTTAAAAGCGGTCGATGCGCCGGATAAGGAGTCGCGATAGAGTTATGTGATTTCGGTCACATACGCGGACGGCTCTGAAACGTTACACTGCGAATGTCGGGCGTCAAAGCGTCCACGATATATTCATACAAGGAGTTTATGATGAGTCAGACGATGCATTTTTACATGGATACCCATGATAAAAGCAACGGTACGTTTCCAGAGGGGATCACGCCTGAAGGGTTAGCGGAGTTTTACAAGCAGTATGAGAAAGCGTGTGAGGAAGAGGGGGTGATTTCGCTCAAAATTCACGTCGGGTTTAATGAAGGGCGGGCGTTTTGTCTCAATATGGCACCGAGTATCAGCGCGGTTTTTAACGTCCATCAAAAAGTAGGATTGCCGTTCGATACGATTACCGAAGTGAGCACCATTTCACCCGCAGATTTACTGCGAAAATAATACAAGGCGGAGTTTCCGCTTTGTTTGCAATCAGTAGCTCATATTATCGAACGGTTTCCCCGCCACGCATTGTTCCAGTTCGGCACGTGCCTTGAGTCCGGAATGCCAGGTGATATCGGCGATCGATTGATCCTGATAAATCACTTCGAAACTCCAATCAATCGACCATCCCCGCCATCAGCGCTTCGATATTCGGTACGGCGAAGACGATCATAGGGCGAGAGGATTTTCCTGAGGTCATGACAATTTATGATTGTTTGACTTTGATTAGATATTTTTATCTACAAAAAACTCCAGCTTGATCATTTCTAACTCATTCTTTTATGACATATTTTGGATGGAAAAAACGTTATTTAAAGGATTTACATGCAAAGAAAGTTTAAGACAGCTATATTGTTGGCGAGTTTGGCAGTCGCTTCTTCACTATCGGCATTCGATGATAAAAAAGAGGGTTTTATGATTTCTCTTGGACTCGGAGTAGCGGAAACGCAATCAGATTTTAAAAAAGCATATGATTGGGATACTGGTAAAGAGTCTGAAGTCGGTTTAGCCAGCTCCATTAAACTGGGATATGGTTTCACTGATCAATTTTCTCTCTATCTAATGCGAAACTCTTCTTTTGTATTTGGTTATGACAACGATCCAAAAAACAATGACTATGGAAATTGTCTGACGGGAGTAGGTATGAACTACTATCTCACCCCTGAATCCGACATTTATCTGATGGCAGCAGCGGGAGTAGGATGGTTTTCAGAAGTATCAAGTAATTCAAAAGTTGATGATGGAAAAGCGTTTTTGTTGGGAGTAGGATATGAAATCTATCCCCATATTCATGCAGAGGCTACATATTTGGCAACACGTATAGATGATGACGTAAAAGTAAACACAGACTCTTTTCAATTAATACTCAATTATTATTGGTACTAAAAGGAGTAAGAAAACTGAAGTAGCGAGTCGAGTCTTATATTCGCTTAGCGTATGATCCGGCTCATGCTTACTGTTTAGGCCACATCAATGCGTACCATATAACAAACAGGAGCAGAACAACTTCTATAGCAGCACCAAATATCATGTGAAGCCACGCTTCTCCTACCAAATTAAATAAAATATATAGAATAT
>NZ_CALDDG010000120.1 GCF_937936435.1 uncultured Sulfuricurvum sp.
CGCTTCATCGCTTAGCATGGTTTCGATTTTATGAGGGAGGTGAGAATGTTTCAAATCGGTTTCACGTTTGAATGATTCGACTTTTTCCCCTTCCTTGGAGCTGTTGGCAATATGTAAAAGGGGACGGACAAGGGTATATTTCGGAAAAAACGAGGTGTAAAAGTCGAGTGCTTCAGCTTGCGCCTGATGTATGATTTCTTTCAGCTCGCCTGCTTTGGAGATTTTTGGGGAGATAAAGGCTCCTGCCGCACCGCTACCGCCGGCCGCAATTCCTTCCTGATCGACCAAAGCGACCCGCATACCGCCCTGACGGAGAGTATAGGCGCTACAACAGCCGTTTACTCCCGCACCGATGATGATGACATCATAAGGTGATATTTTTGATGTCGGCAATCGAGTAAATCTCTGCGTAGATCATTCCGACCAGCGCTTTACGGTTGGCACGAACAGATAAATCTTCTGCGTTAACCATAACGTTGTCGAAGAAAGTATCCAAAGGTGCTTTGAGTCCGAAGAGCGCATCCAAACGCTCTTCGAGGGTTTCGTAGCTTCCAGAGATAGCAGACGTAGCTGCAGCGTATAGGTTGCGTTCCGCATCGTTTTCAAACAACGACGCGTTGACGCTGAAACCTTTGTCCATCGCTTCGTCTTTGAGGATATTGCTAACCCGTTTAAAGGTAGAAAATGCTTCGATAAACGAATCGGATGACGCGATAGTATTGACGGCACGGATTTTACGATCGATTTCGAGGACATCGAGTTCTACAGAAGCGTCTTTGGCAACGACGGATTGAATAATAGACGGATTAACACCGACATAGGCTCCCGCCAAACGTTCGATGATAAACGTCTCAATATTCTTTTTGTACTCTTTACCTTGCGGGTAGAGGTTTGAGAGCTGATCGATCAGACTAGAAAAATTAAGCGGAATTTGGTGCGCTACGGCGATTTTGATAATCCCGTTGACGGCACGGCGAAGAGCGAACGGATCGCGTGAACCGGTCGGAATCTCACCGATGCTGAACATACCGATCAGTGTATCGACTTTCATCGACATCGCAACGATGGCACTAAGCATGGTAGAAGGGAGTGCGCTCTCTTCACCCGTAGGGAGATACTGTTCTTTGATCGCCGTAGCAACATCGGCAGATTCACCGAGTGCCAGTGCGTAGTAATACCCCATAAGCCCCTGAAGTTCAGTAAATTCATACACCATCTCCGACATCAAGTCGGCTTTTGCCAACTCCATCGCACGATCCAAATCACTTGGATTAATATTACCATATATGAGATTGGCAATAGTCGATGCGACCACTTTTTCCCGCTTGATTTTTTCAGCCAATGTCCCCAAACCGTTCATAAAGACGACTTTCTCTAACCCTGCGGTACTAAGCCCTTTTTTGAGGTCGTTGCGGTAGAAGAACAATGCATCGGAGAGGCGTGGACGAAGAACGCGCTCATTCCCCTCGACAACTTTAGAAAAATCGTCGCACAGAGCATTGGAGACAACGACAAACGCATTGATCAATTTTCCTTCTTTAAAAACAGGGAAATAGCGTTGATGCTCTTTCATCGAGGTGATGATAACTTCCGGCGGAAGTTCAAGGAAGTTTTCGTCAAATTTGCCGAGCAATGGTGTAGGATGTTCGGTAATAGCGACAACTTCATCGAGTAAATCTTCATCGATTTCGATAGTAATTCCGTGTTCTTTTTCAAGTTTGGCAAAATTGGCCAAGATCGATTCGCGGCGGCTTTGCGGATAAAGATCGACGGAACCCTCTTTGAGAAGATCGAAATAGTGATGGATCGAATCGACTTTTTTCGCCCCGAAATGGCTGATTCGGTGGACATAGGTTTCCGATGCCGCGCGGACGCCGAAAAGTTCCATATCGACCACTTCTTCACCCAATGTGACATTAATCCAGCGGATCGGACGGATAAAACTCTCTTGATTGCTTCCCCAGCGCATCGATTTGCCGAAGCTGAGGCTTTTGATCCATTGTTCTATCATTTCCCCTAAAATAGTGCCACTCTCGCATCCTTCTACGGTGCGGGAAAAATAAAGGACCTCTTTTCCCCCTTTTTCGGCACGTGAAAGCTGATCGAACTCTACACCGCATTTTTTAGCAAAGCCTAACGCTGCGGGAGTCGGTACTCCGTCTTTGATCGCTATTTCGCTCGGCGCTCCGTAAAATTCTTCGATTCTGTCGTCTTGACGAATCTTGAATTCGCGATGCCACAGTACCAAACGGCGCGGTGTGTAATAAAATTCAAATTCTCCCAAAAGGGCATTTTTTTCCAGAACGGCAGCCCATTTTTTCTCTATTTCAGGGAGTTCTTTCAGCAACGGTACGGCGGGGAGTTCTTCGACACCGATTT
>NZ_CALDDG010000121.1 GCF_937936435.1 uncultured Sulfuricurvum sp.
AGATAAAGGAATGTGACTGGAGTTCAGACGTGTGCTCTTCCGATCTAAAATCGAGAAGAACTCCGCAAAGCAGCAATGAGACGCCGCTCTCAGTCACAAAGGGAAGCATTCGAAAAACTCGAAAGAAACAACCGCCGCAAAGTCAATGCCATGCCCTCCAGCCAATATGAATATCGGACGCTGTTAAATCTGCCGATCGAGGGGATATTGGAGCTGTCTCAGATTAAATCCGCCTATCGAAAAGCTGCCAAACAGGCGCATCCCGATGCCGGAGGTTCTCAGGAGATGTTTATCCGTATCAAAGAGGCGTGCGATGCGCTGATAGAATCGGTATAGATTTACTTTGCCGGAATCGATAACGCACTCAACGCTTCGTTTACCGCAAAAATTTTGCCGCGGATATCGGTGTATCCGAATGCTTCCAAACGCTCAGTATGTTTTTTCAAATACCGCTCGGCATCTTCTGCATTGTCAAACAAATAGATCCCCCCGGCTTCCTTGGTCGCTTCGTTCTCCGTCCAAAGCTTGGATATAAGCCCTTTCTCCGTAGCAATGTCTTTTGCCAGATCGCTCATTAGAGCACTAAGTTCGTCGCCGAACGGTCCGTTGTGGGGAAAATCGACTTGCAGAAGGTATCTCATGTTATACTCCTTGAATGGTTTATAGAATCATAATTCAATAGAACAAAATTGTCAACTAGGTTTACAATGTCAATCTGCTTTTTATCGTTAGAGACCAGTAAAATATTTAATCGGCTTATATTGGACGAGCTTACGGCTCAGGGGTTTGAAGGATTGAGCCAAGCCCTAATTATTCTGTTTCCCTATATCGATGAACACAAAGGAATCAATCCAAGCACCCTTGCATCTAAAATCGGATATACCCGACAGGCAATGCACAAAAACCTACTAAAACTTGAAACACTGGGCTATATTCTATTCGAGTCGGGGGAGAATAAAAAAGAAAAAGCCGTTTTACTAACTTCAAAAGGGATGGAATTAATGAAAATCGCGACGGCATTCATTGAACATACGCAGCAAGAGCTGTCTGAACTTTTAGGTGAACAGGGGCTGAACGAATACATGGAATATCAGTCCAGAATCGTATCCCATCTGCATAGTAAAAAACAAATATGACAATAATACGTCGCGTTACATTCGTTAACAATACCTCCCTCCAAGAGTCTCATTAATATGCTATAGTAAGACATCCATAAAGATTGAAAAGAGGTATTATGAAACGCTTTCTTTTAACAGCCGCAATGTCCGTTGCGGCTATCACTACTTCAACCCTTGCCGCTGATGTCGGTGTCTCCGTCAGTATCGGTCAACCGGGTTTTTACGGTCAGATTGATATCGGCAATTTCCCGCAGCCTAGACTCGTTTACGCTCAACCGATCGTCATTGACCGCGGAGTACCGATGGGACGGGCTCCGATCTATCTGCGTGTTCCACCCGGACATGCCAAACATTGGAGCAAACACTGCCATGAATATCATGCCTGTAATCAACGCGTCTATTTTGTACATGATGACTGGTATGAACGCGAATACGTTCCGCGCTACCAAGAACAGCATCGTGATCACAGAAATGACAGAGGGGATGACCATCGCGGAAATGAACACGGTAAGAAAAACCATGATGACCGGGGACACGGCAATCATTAACGCATAAACCGCATTTTGTACTTTTCTTTTTTAGGAAGAAAAGTACGCCGCCATCAATTATAAAGTTTCAGCGTCTCTCCCACACTCACCCGTTTTGTCCTTTCATCCATCGTAATCGCTTCACGCCACGGCATCGGACTCACCTCCGGCGACATCAGCCCTTTGCTCTTATGGACACGGATCACATACTCGCCGCTGTTGACAAAATAATCGTTATATTCAGGAATGTAGGGCATATCCCAGACGATACATCCCTCTGTCGGACAGACATCGGCACATTTTGGGACGGCAGAATCGACGCACTCGATGCATTTTTCAGGTTTGACATAGGTATATTCCCCGTCGCTCAGCGGGGAATCGTCGGCACTCACGATCGCCGTCGCCGGACATTCATCGATGCACGCATCGCAGTTAATACACAAGTCGGTAATAAGAACAGCCATAACACACTCCATACATATATCTATTACCTATGATATACATTATATGTTCTTATTAAAATAGCTCAAAATCGTCATCGTCATTCGCAACGGCAGTTGGTTCCGGAGGAAAAAACAACGCCTCAACTTGATACGAAGAGCTAAGAATCGAACTGTCCAGATAATTGATATCCGGAGCTGCTTGCTGTTCAAACACCGTCGTCTTCCATACGGTTAAATCGTCAAAAATACTGACAAGCAAAATCCGAAGCTTCGACAGATCGATCCCCTCATGATTTTGAAGCCCTTCCAGAAGGTTTTCAATTTTGAACAATGTCAGAGCAATCGCCTGAAACTCGTAAAAACTGTTTTGTAAGATTTCACGGTATTCGCGGATAAATCCGATCATGATTTTGCGTGTCGATTCCTGAGCCAAATTCTCTTTATCAGCCAAGAGTCCTACAATCTCGGCAATCGCGTCATCCATGAGGTGAAGCTCTTCCTCGATATTCTCCAGCCCGCCCATATCCTGAATGTATTCCGAAGCGGTATAGTGCGCGGTTCCGTATTCGTTATGCAGCAGTTTTTCGACCTGAAGCCCATCAGGAAGAGATGGGGACGTATACTCCTGCGCTACCTCTTCTTTTCCTAAAATGATCGATATCATCTCAGCATCCCGCTTTACGGAAATGTCAGAATATTTGTGCCACTCTCGTTCCGTAAATAACCGTAGAGCCTCACTTTTATTCATAGCTTGCGGCGTTATCGAGACGAAGAATGTTTCCGTACCCTCTTCAAACCGTAGATACGCATTATGCGATTCGATCACACATAGAAGCAAACATTCCTGAACGACGTCCAAATAAATACTGATCGTTTCATCACCGAAATGAGGATTTTTTAACAACATGCCGCTGACATCCTCCCAAAAAGGGATAATATCTTTATAGCTTTGGAGAAATCTGCGGTTCTCATCGTAGGTTTCACGCAAATAGCCGACAATCTCCGGACGTATCCCCTCCATCGGCGGCATCGATCCGCTAATCACGTTCGGGGTATTGAGATGATATTCAAGCCGAAATACGGACGAAACGATCTCTTCTTCGAGAGTTTCGGGAGAATACACATTTTTAAGCAACCTCAAAATCGGTTTGGCAAAGCGCATATTCGTATAAAACTCGACGAGTTTGGCATAGTCTTGCGTCGTAAAAGTAGTAGAGAGAATAGCGGAAGCGAATTTGATATCTGAAACGGTCTCATTTGAAAGTCCCGGATAATGGGCGAGCACATAGGTCAGGTATATCCGCATCCGCTGCTCAAATTTTTTTGAATCGGCAAAAAGCAACAACGATTTGACGAACCGATGGGTATAGCTCCCTAAATTCGGATTCCATTTGTTGAGCTCGGCTTCGACGGTTCGTATCAGTGCGGCATTATCGAAGTTGGCATGTATGCAGCGCTTGATGTTAAAGGTGTATAGTTTTTGTTTTGTCGACAACGATTCTTCATCTTCGGATGAACCTCCGATAGCGATTACGGGGACATCGATCAGGATAAAGTCATTGTTTAATGCATTATGAAAGGCATTGTTTGCTTTTCGAAGCGCTTTATAATCGGAGACAATCAAATGGGGAACAGCAGAACGGATACTCTCCATCGCATCTTCAAGTTCCAAACATACGACGCTATCATACTGTTTGCCGAGTTGTTGTGCGATAAGATTCGGATCCACTTCCAGCGTATAAATGAGTATTTTTTTCATACCGAAGATTATACATGAAAAACGATACCCAACGAAAGAAATTGATAGAAATTCTCAATTTTTACAATAAAAATGTGATACGACTCTTTTTCGTTCTCTTATGAACGTTGTATTTTCTGAATCTCTTCATCGAAGAAATGTTCCAGAATTTGTTTCTCTTTTGAGTTCAAGACGGCATTTTTATGCATCAAAAGATATTCGCTTTTAGGCATCATCGCATTATTGATTACCTGCTTGGCACGTTCCAACCGTTGGAGCTTGATCGCCGGATCGATATTCGCCCAGTTGGAAAAATCGAGGGCTTTGCGTCCGCTTTGGATATTGTTCGACATTACCCATGATACCGGGGCTACATTGTGATACCACGGATATTTTGTTTCGTTCGAATGGCAATCGTAACAGGAATTTTTGAGAACACCCATGACATGTGCGTCGGTATTTAACGCCACTTTCTCATCGACGGCCGGATTATGAAAATCGGGTCTTATAAACTGTATTGCTACGACAAAGCCGACTACGACAAAGACTATTTTTTTCATTCTATTTACCCTGGATTAATATGACTCGAAATCATACACGGTAAAAGTAACCGAATAATCCGAATCATCAAAATAATAAATATATATTTGAACTTCAATCAAGTATAATAATATTTTAAATAATTATTAGTTTTAAAATATGATAATGACTGCAGACATCTTCTCTTAGGAATATCAATGAGTTTTTTTAATCGACGCCTTTTATACCGTATCGGATTGTATAGCACCGCCGGAATCATTGCCTATTCCATTTATGCCAGAGCCAACATTCCTCCCGAAACCGACGAGGAATACTGCAAACGAAAAGGGATGGTCAAAATACACGATCAATTCTATAAATACGACGTCTATGAACACGGCGAAATGAAACCGTTTGTCGACCTTCTAACCGATGGATGCGACGGAGACAGTTTTTGCGACATCGACCGTGCCTATCAATATGTCCTGAAGATTCCGTACAAAGAGAGTACGCAGAGCCGAACCCCTGCCGACGTCATCAATCAAAACGGAGGAGACTGTGATGAGAAATCGTTTTTGTTGGCGACGCTGCTGCTGCAAAAACATTATCGCTGTCTATTGATCATGACAAAAGAGCATGCCTTTCTCACAATACATTTGCCGGATGAGAGCAAAATACGACGCCCTAATGCCTATGTGACATTTGAGGGGGAAAAATACTATTTTGCGGAAACGACGCTGCCTCACGGATATATCGGACAATATAATAACATCCGAGAACAAGAAGTTGAAGGAGTATTCGATATGACGAGCAAAGAAGAAATACCGTCGGATAAAATCAGTTTTTTCACGCCTCATACATAACAATTACTTTTTAGCATCCACGTGTCCGCATCGTCTCCTGCGCATCAAGATCGATACATATCTGACGAGGTTTGAGTACAAAACGGTAGTAGAGCAGATACAACAACAACCCGAAATAGGTCAAAGCACCCACCGAGATAAAAAGAATTCCGATATTGAAATGTTTTTTTTCAACCGTCAGAGAGTGTAAAGAGCGTTCGATACGGGTATAGCCGTTTTGATAAAACATCTCATCGATCCGATCCATTTTTTCACTCTCCGTCAAATCGGCACTGCTTGTTTGTCTTATGTATTCCCGAAAAATATCAAGATTTTGTGCGTAATTACGACGATCCCAAAAATAGACCGCAATGCCCAATGGCAGTATGAACATCATGATGATCGTACTCACGGCCTACTCCTCGTATCTTATCGGGAGATTATAGCATCGATAACACGGAAGTATTGTTTGTTTAGAGTGACTCTATTGCAGGAGTATCATTTTTCATGCAGTACTATCTCGACTTTTTGAATCGTCTCATCGATAAGATGGCGGCTACGCCATGACACATAAACGCTCCAATTACTCTGATCTTCATCATCCATATCGATTATGACGGTATCGATATTCATCGCTTGTTCGATCTGAGCCGTATTTGTGGTATGTAGCGATGCAAAAGTATACGACGGAAGTACAAAAGACACTTCAGACATCTCTTTCGAAAGATGTATTAATCGTATCGATGAACGGGGAAGAAAATAGCCCTTCATTATAAGATCAGGATGAGCAGACTGATGATAGGCTTCTTTAAAATCAGAAGGTAAATCAGGGTGATGTTCTTCCAACCATTTTTTATCATACGTTCCGGCATGTTGCAACCGATAGTATGATGTTCTATCGATCGCTCCAAAACCTTGCGGTAAATACACTTCATAAGGTTTATCCGGATCGATCGGATTGTCATGCGATTCAATTTGTGGTGCTTGAATCACTTTATCAATCTGTTTTTTGTGGACGATACCGCATCCGGAAAGATTATAATCATCAACTATCTCTTCTTGATTTCCGAGTACCGCTTTTCCTCCGAATGCATAGGAATAGTGAATCGGAATACGACTGCATACTTCCGGTTTATCCAATTTCCATCCCAAAAATGTTTTCCGCCAGAATCGTTTTCCGCAAACATGTAATCTTTTTTCTAAAAGAAGTTTCTCTTCAGGATCAAAAACTTTGACGGCACAGTTCCATTCTCCTCGAGGAATACCTTCGGGAGAATATGTTTGTCCGTTCACAATCAAATCGCCATTCGGTTTGAAAGGGACATAGTCGGATGGATAACGTAATGTCCGAGCATCATCTTCATCAATATATACGTCACTTCCAAATAAATCCCCTTGCTTAGGGTCTAACGACAATCGCAATTGATTGCTATCCGAATTTTGCAGTACCAATTTGAATTTTGCACGACAAAGCGTCGTGACATAGCATTTATTCACCGAATCACTGCTTTCCCATGCCAATGCGGGAAAAGGGGTGTAGTTCGTTAATTCCATCTTAATTAATATCCACTAATTTACTTTTGATTTCGACATGTTCATTTCCGATAATCGATACCTTATTTCCCTGTACCATAATCGTTCCGTCATTATTAAGGATAATAGAACTCGCACCAACTTGAAGTTCATATCGTTGTCCCACAATGGTATATTTCATCGCACCGACTTGCTCCGTACTACTAATTCCGACGCTCTCATTCTTACTAGCCCCTACGGATACTTGATATCCTGCACCGATAGTTAGTGCTTTAGCGATATCGATCGTTTCCGTTTTGCTTTTGTTGACTCTCTCTTGGCGGTAGCCGTGGATAGTCACATCTTCATTATTGTCCACGGTTTCGCTTCGATCATGTTGGATATGCTCCGTTGCATCGTTTAGGACGAGTAGGCTGTAATCTTTTTGGGCGCGCATATTGAACTGTTCGTTATTTTGTGCGTCTTCGAAGAGGATTTCGTTGTATCCTTCGGTATCGGTGTATTGAGGGGTGGTTTGGGTTTTAATGTAGCTTTGGGTTTTTGTGCTTGGTAGATCGTAGGGAATGGTGTTCTCGCCGTTATGGAGCATTCCGATAATGATCGGGCGGTCTATATTGCCGTTGATGTAGCTGATCAGCACTTCGGAGTTAACACGGGGGAGAAATCGCATTCCGTAACCGTCTCCTGCGTACAAGGTGTTAAGAGGAATATAGCAGGTAGTCGGATATTTGGGATCGAAGTGCATAATCACTCGGATCTCCCCTTTTTCGTTTACGTCTATCTCGTTGGCTCCTTTGGTGAGCTCTTGATCACCCTTGGAGACTCTGGCGGTATGGACTCCGTCGATTCGGGGTTTGGCAATCGTGTAGGGTGGTCTATAGGTTATCCCTGCGGGAATTGCGCTGAAGGTTGCGGTGTATTGTTCTTGTTGCTCATGTTCACTCTCTATCAGTTCGTCCAGGGCGTTAGGGAAGAAGCCGTTGTACTCTACACTTAGGATAATGGCGTCGGTTTGTTTGAATACTTTGGTATCGTTAAGTTTAACGTGGATTCCCTCTTTGAGGGAGAGGGAGGTACTTTCTCCGCTGATACTCTCATTGGGGGTATAGGAGCGTTCGGCGTTGATACTGCCGTAACGGTTCAGGTCTTTGGCAAGTGAGCCTTCCATTTTATCCAATCTATCTTTGAGGCTGTGGCGGGTAAGGGAGTTGCGCAATTGGGTACTGGTACTGTTATCTTTGAGGAAACCCGTGCTTGATTTAGTGGTGTGGCTCATATCCAAAGAAGGTTTGCTCGGGTCATAGTAATCATGGTTCTGGGTGGAGACGTTGAATGCTTTTTCGAGGTTATAGGTCGCTTCGATCGGTGTGTTATGGATCGGTGCGTGTGAGGTGAGTTCGCACAAAGTCAGGTTGAAGGACTCTGATGAACTTTCATCTATCAGCAATACCAGCCCCTCTTCTTCGCAGAGCATTGTGATAAATGCGTAATCGCTTTGGAAGTATTGGGTGGTGTAGTGGCGTTTAGGGTAACGGATCGAATCCGTTTTAACGATCAGGTTTAGGTTGAGAAGTGCGTCGTAGCGTTTGATAATCTCACCGATAATCTCAGGGACGCTTTTATCCATATAGATTTCACTGCGTCGGTTCAATGAAAGGTAGTACAACGGTGATACAACCGTAATCTCATAAAGGTGTTTACGCCCTACACTCCCTGCCTCTTTGGCATGGGATATTCGTCCTGCCACTTTTTTACTAGAGAGGGGAGAAATCTCATCGCGCAGTGTGATCTCACATACCGTATCGGCAATCGCTTCTACTCCAATAGCTTCATCGCTTACGAATACGACGGTATACTCATAGCTTCGAGCTACTTCGCTTTTTCCTTCTAAGCTATAGACGCTGTAGCTGTCCACGCTAAGAATCGTATTTGATGCTTTATACTCTTTCAATTTCAATCGGCAGCTCACTCGCCGTTGGATTAATCGCGATGCACCCATGAGGGTATTGAGGAGAGAAGATGCAACTTCCATAAAAAAACCTTTTATATTTATAGATGTTATTTAAAGTTTAATAGTATATCAAGATTTAGATTATATTACAATTTTTTTTGTTATTTATTGAAGGCGCTATAAAGAATCAATTACTATATACGAGTTTTACCCAATGAGTATCTCAATCCATTTTCGCAAAACCCCAATTATCTTGATAAAGTTCACTCACTCTCCAAAGCCGATGCGGGACAACAACGCTTTTTTGCGAATTGACCAATTTGACTTCAACACTCTTTAGGTCATCACTTACTTTGACTTCCAGATTCGCACGCTCTGAGGTATTTTTGAAATACTCCTCAAAGATCTTGCTTGTTTTACGGAGATCAAACTTGACCAGCCCCACCATACGTTTACCCTCGGGAGTAATAAAGTAGACTCCAAAAAATGCCGGAACAGGAGCACCAGTACGATTACGCTCTTTTTCGACTTGATCTTCCCAAACGATATAACGTTCGGTATTTACGAATTGGATATAATATTTTTCAAGTGCCCAAGGGTGCACAATATGCATCGACCATGGATAGGTTCGGCGGTACACTTCATCCCATAATCCGAATGGGATTTTGTGGTTGTGTATTTCATCATAAGCCTCTTTGCCGGTAAATTTTTCTTGCAAAGTGTGACTTACCCAGTCTGCTCTATCATTAGGGTCTATTCTATCGGGTGTAACGTTTTGAAAAACATGCCATGGCATGTCAATCTTTTTGGCTTTGAAGTATCCTATCTCTCTGGCTTCTTCGGCAAGCATCTTTGCAACTACACCTCCGCCGGGAGCCATCATAAAGCCTATTCCATCATAGGTTACATGAGCTCCTACAGGGATATGGTCAACCGTATCAGCCGAAGGTAAACGATATCCTTCCTTATACAGTTCCTTCATCCTCTCGACGGGAAGTTCGGCATCAAGTTCGTAAAACTGATTTTCTGCATTCGAGAACCATCGCAGATGCACCCGATGAGGAAATCGATCCATCCGGCCCCCTGCTGTCCCCTCAGGGATCTCCCAGCCTCTACTAACTTGGGGAGCAAAAAATCCTCCCATGAGATTTCCATTCTCATCCCGATAGGCGTTATACCCCTGTACTATATCTATAGAATACCCCTTGGGGCTAGAAAGTGAAGTATCGAGTTCCATTTTTTTTCTGAACATAGTATCTCCTGATGATTGATGATTAGTACATCCTGTAAATAGTAATACGGCAAATATTAACCCTAAACTGATCCTCATGATTTTCCCTTTATCCGTGATGAACGGTACGAACCGCTTCACCCCATTGAAAAATCTGTGCATCCATCCACTCACCGTCTCCCGACCAGTGGAGATAGTTTTTAAACAGTTTACGACTTTTTTCTTTGTCAGATGGCTTGATCACTTTTATCTCTCCCTTGCCCTTAGTCACACAGGCATCATCATGAGCTAATGCGACTTCCTTAAACTCATCCAGTACCTCTTGCAAAAAACCATCTGGTATTTGGCTTTCTTTATTCTTCAAAAACATATTAAAACAATCAACATCATATTTTTTGATAAACGCATACATCAAATGACACGATACTCTGGGATAGCCGCTGTTGAGCTGTTGTCGGTATCCCCATAACGTTCTATCAATCACAGTTCGAGTTGGGATACCGCTCGTTATTGTTTCTTTGATATCGTATGTATCATCAATCAGATAAAGTCTGCTTCCTTCAAGATTGGCTTTGTAGCCGGGAAGTCTATTCGCATCAGAAATATACTCACTTTGTTCATAATACCCCTCGTCGATAAGAGCTTGTGCCAAAAGGGAAGCGTCGACTTTGGAAGCATTTATTTTTTGACGAAGCAATCGTGTAAGGACATTATCGAACAACCAAAATTTCCCCACGTCATGATCCCCTTCGCTATTAAAATGGTTTCTCTCTTGCGGTTTGGCTTCACCCTGATGGTGCTCACGTACATAGCGAACGACCTCGTTTTTCCCTGCGATCACCACTTCGCCATCGACAAGCTCTTCGCCTACTCCAAGTCCTCCGCCTATATCGGTGTGACACCCCGGGATACGGAATTCTACACCATACCCTTTTTCCATACTGCTATGGATGTCATAGAGTGAAAAAAAGGTACGAGCTTCATTGGAAGCGGCGATATGAACAACTTTATAGCTTTTGGGCGGTTCGGGTACAGCCCCGCCGGGATTGGGCTGAATTATCTCTTGTTTCCACTCTTTGGCATCATTGTCTTGTTTGAGTCCTATCGATACCACCGTATCAAATATCCCAATAAACCCGATTTGCACCTGACACGGTTGTAAGGGATTTGTAAATTTGAACCGATCAATCATAAATCGAGTCATCCCCGTTTTTGGGTCTTCATAACTCTCTCGGATAAGGTTAGAAAAATAGCGTGCAGATGCCGCTCCACGGCTGAAACCGTAGATATTGATCTGCAAAAGATCAAATATTTCACCTTGTTTTTCTTCTTTGTTTAACTTCTTGGCAATATATTCAAATGCCCGTTGGGCTTTGGCATCAAACCCCCGTTTGCTTCCCCATCCAGACCCTGCCGCAAAAGCTCCGTCGGTGTCTTTGTCGAGTGTCCCCGTCCCCTCTATATACACAGCGATATTGCCTACTGAATTTCCATCAGGCTTAAATCCCTTGTATAACCACTCGATTGTTGTCCCTTCCCTGTGGTAGCTCAGATAATCGTGGGTGTTGATTTCCGATTTTTTACTCTCATTCGGTGAGAATTTAAAATGTTTTTTTTGTTCGTATGATTTTAGGGGATCTTTGTCAAATTGATATTCAGGATTTAAGCCACGGTAGATATTGTTATTCTCCATATTATTCCACGTACCGTCAAAAAATACATTGATCATAAATGATTTGATTTGTACTTGAACTGATGATCCATCGGTTGGATTGGTTTTGTCTTTACTTAGTGTTTTCGGTTTACAAAGCAATTCTAAATCTTCTGCCATTAGTTAGCCTTTCTTCTGCTTATCTGATACGATCATCAGCCATAATTTTTAGTTCTGCACTTCTTGCACCGCTATGGACGCGTTCAGTTTCGCCTTTATCATTGGTAATGCCATAAATCGGTGTCTCTTTGCCGATAATGATTTTGTAGGCAAAGTTTTTGACCGGTTGACCGTTTTGATCTTTAATAACATACATCTCATCGTTACCCTTTTCAGCACCATTAATATAAATCTTCGGCGCAATGATCTCAATGTGATCGATTCCAGTAAAGTCAATGTCATCACCTTCGATGATGATCTCTCCGCTAGCATACATTGTGATAAGGCTTTTACCCACCATGAGTTTATACTTCTCTCCTACGATAGTATGCTTCAATACTCCCACTTCTTCCGTACTACTAATTCCGACGCTCTCATTCTTACTAGCCCCTACGGATACTTGATATCCTGCACCGATAGTTAGTGCTTTAGCGATATCGATCGTTTCCGTTTTGCTTTTGTTGACTCTCTCTTGGCGGTAGCCGTGGATAGTCACATCTTCATTATTGTCCACGGTTTCGCTTCGATCATGTTGGATATGCTCCGTTGCATCGTTTAGGACGAGTAGGCTGTAATCTTTTTGGGCGCGCATATTGAACTGTTCGTTATTTTGTGCGTCTTCGAAGAGGATTTCGTTGTATCCTTCGGTATCGGTGTATTGAGGGGTGGTTTGGGTTTTAATGTAGCTTTGGGTTTTTGTGCTTGGTAGATCGTAGGGAATGGTGTTCTCGCCGTTATGGAGCATTCCGATAATGATCGGGCGGTCTATATTGCCGTTGATGTAGCTGATCAGCACTTCGGAGTTAACACGGGGGAGAAATCGCATTCCGTAACCGTCTCCTGCGTACAAGGTGTTAAGAGGAATATAGCAGGTAGTCGGATATTTGGGATCGAAGTGCATAATCACTCGGATCTCCCCTTTTTCGTTTACGTCTATCTCGTTGGCTCCTTTGGTGAGCTCTTGATCACCCTTGGAGACTCTGGCGGTATGGACTCCGTCGATTCGGGGTTTGGCAATCGTGTAGGGTGGTCTATAGGTTATCCCTGCGGGAATTGCGCTGAAGGTTGCGGTGTATTGTTCTTGTTGCTCATGTTCACTCTCTATCAGTTCGTCCAGGGCGTTAGGGAAGAAGCCGTTGTACTCTACACTTAGGATAATGGCGTCGGTTTGTTTGAATACTTTGGTATCGTTAAGTTTAACGTGGATTCCCTCTTTGAGGGAGAGGGAGGTACTTTCTCCGCTGATACTCTCATTGGGGGTATAGGAGCGTTCGGCGTTGATACTGCCGTAACGGTTCAGGTCTTTGGCAAGTGAGCCTTCCATTTTATCCAATCTATCTTTGAGGCTGTGGCGGGTAAGGGAGTTGCGCAATTGGGTACTGGTACTGTTATCTTTGAGGAAACCCGTGCTTGATTTAGTGGTGTGGCTCATATCCAAAGAAGGTTTGCTCGGGTCATAGTAATCATGGTTCTGGGTGGAGACGTTGAATGCTTTTTCGAGGTTATAGGTCGCTTCGATCGGTGTGTTATGGATCGGTGCGTGTGAGGTGAGTTCGCACAAAGTCAGGTTGAAGGACTCTGATGAACTTTCATCTATCAGCAATACCAGCCCCTCTTCTTCGCAGAGCATTGTGATAAATGCGTAATCGCTTTGGAAGTATTGGGTGGTGTAGTGGCGTTTAGGGTAACGGATCGAATCCGTTTTAACGATCAGGTTTAGGTTGAGAAGTGCGTCGTAGCGTTTGATAATCTCACCGATAATCTCAGGGACGCTTTTATCCATATAGATTTCACTGCGTCGGTTCAATGAAAGGTAGTACAACGGTGATACAACCGTAATCTCATAAAGGTGTTTACGCCCTACACTCCCTGCCTCTTTGGCATGGGATATTCGTCCTGCCACTTTTTTACTAGAGAGGGGAGAAATCTCATCGCGCAGTGTGATCTCACATACCGTATCGGCAATCGCTTCTACTCCAATAGCTTCATCGCTTACGAATACGACGGTATACTCATAGCTTCGAGCTACTTCGCTTTTTCCTTCTAAGCTATAGACGCTGTAGCTGTCCACGCTAAGAATCGTATTTGATGCTTTATACTCTTTCAATTTCAATCGGCAGCTCACTCGCCGTTGGATTAATCGCGATGCACCCATTATACTTGATAGCAATGTCGATTCTGTTGGAGTCATTGACAACAATCCATAAACGTGTTTCCTCTAAAAACTCTAGTACAAAAACCAATACTATTTTCCATTGATTAGACTTTATACTAAAGTCTATAGAGCCGAAGCTCTATAATTTAAGCACTTTTGCCAACGCCGATACGCCAGTCATCTTCACCAGACGTACTAGCTGTTTCATGTCTCCATGTAATCTTACGGTAAGCAAACGCTACATTTTCTAGCGGTGCTACATCGGAAATTGACATTCCCACTTCAGAACTCATCATGGTATCGATATTAACGATTACCGCATCTTCCAAAGCAATCGTGAAGTAATGCTCCGGTTTACCGGCATAACTTGTACGGTAAAACTTCAAATCCACATTCGTCAGCGTTTCACCCTTCGTCAACGCGTTATAAATCAACGGAGAACTTTTATCAAAAAGTTTGGTTACGACAAGCGGTTGATGAGAGCGTTGACCTGATGGTTGTCCCGAATTCGGATCGCGCGGAATTTTAATATTGTGTGACAATGCTTTTACGAGCGTTTCGTTTTCGTGACCGTCTTGATATGTATTTCCAATAGATTCCGGGGTAAATGCCCCTTCCGTAATCAGACCTTGTGTACTTCCCTTGATAGAAATAAACACTGGATTGTTCATTTGTGCTCCTAATTTAATATAAAGTAACAAGATATTATATATTAATAACATTAAAAACAACTAAAGTAATTATTTTTTCTCTAAATATATTTTTTTAGATTCAATATGAAAGGCTTTTGATCTCTTCTTTTTTCTTCTTTTACGGATAAAGCGTTCCGAAACCAATGACGCAATCCAAACGGTAAACCTCTCATGTCTTTGAAAGAGATCGGGGCTTCATACAATTCCGTCGATTGCTCTTTATAAGGCAGTTTCCCACAATAAAGCTCATAACACACTGCTGCCATGGAAAATAGATCGCTCTTATAACTCGGCTTATGTCCTTGGATAATCTCAGGTGCGGCATAACGGGGATTAAAAGCTTTAATAGAGGTGTAATCGAGTTCAAAAGGTTGTTGTTTGCACGTATTTATGGATATGCCAAAATCAAAAATCCGTACAGAGCCGTCTTCGAGCATCATAATATTAGTAGGATTAATGTCAGCATGAATAACATGGTGCGCATGAAGATAATGCATCGTATCCAACAGCGTACTAAAAAATACATCTTTCATCGATTGTGTCCATTCACGAATCGGAATATCACTCACTACCCCACCCTTTAATTGCTCCATGACCAAATAGGGAAGATTCAAATCCGTATCAATACCAAAATCTACTACTTTTACAATATTTGGATGAGCTAATCGACTAAGATGGGCATATTCCGCGTACATAAACGCATCAATATCACTTTTTACAGAGAGAAATTCCAAAGGAAGTTTAATCGCCAAAGGACGTTCATCACCGAAATACACTGAATAATCGTCTTTTGCTTCATGCACGATACATAATCCGCCTCTGCCGAGCTGTTTTCCCAAAAGATACCGATTATTTAAACGGATATGTTGATGTCCTGTTTGAATCTTTTCGTCATCGACATTCATAATAGCGAGTTCATGATGTTTGGACATGGCTTCCTCCCTAAATTTCTACAATAACCGCTGTCAAATTATCATCGGCTTTTTTGGATAAGACCGATAACATTAAAGAGTCAATGGCAGTTGCCAACGAAAGCGATCCTAACATTTTTTGAATAAACGGTGTCGTCAGATTGTCATAAAGGCCATCCGTACACAATAAATAAACATCCCGTTTGTATACACGAAATTTTTTGACTTCCAATGAAAGTTCTCCCGGCGCTGAGAGAGCGTTTGTCAATACCTTACGCATTCCGGCGTGCGTTTTAATCTCTTTTGCATGATCCACTGTCACTAATGAAAGACGTTCATCGCGCAACAAATAGCATCGACTATCGCCTGCATGAATAGAAATCCCTTTTTCACCTTCTATATAAAGTAATACGATCGTCGTCCCTATAACGGCGTCAGTTCCCGCCATTTGCGCTTTCTTTTTAAGAATCAAGTGAATGTTATAGATTTGTGAAATTATCGCCTCAATTCTTTCCTCAAATGTTCCGAACATCTGCATTTTTTCAAAAATATCCGTCACAAGATGGCTCGCAAAGTTTCCTTCCTGATGCCCTCCCATACCGTCGCATACGATCCATAATCCGCGTTTATCGTTGGCGTAAAACGAATCTTCATTATTTTGACGAACATGCCCCGGATGGGTACTTGAATAACTTGTACCCAAACTTAAATATGCCCGTTTAATTTAAATTTTTGAACCGGGCTATCCGGTCCAAATGCTTTAGCAGGGGTACCGCTTAGAATATAAGAGCCTTTGTAATCTTTATTTATATATTCAATTCTTACTTCTTCCGAAGTATTTGGAAATGACTGCATGCGACCGAACAATTTGAAAAGAGCCCATTGCCCTTGGGTAGCCAATGATGCAACCGTAGTATTATCCAGATCGGTCAACTGAAATTTACTGTCCGCATTTCCACTTTCGGAAGGCCATACGATTTTCCGGGATTTGATCGGTCCGTGTTCATATACGATCGTATTGTCATCGTATTGGAAAGACATATTTTCGAGATTCTTGCCCAACACATTCGGACGAATAAAAATAGCGGCACTCAAACTATCGCCTCTACTGTTAAAAAGCCGCTTCCGAATTTCACGTGCCTGATACAGAGCTTCCATAAACTGTGGTGAAATTGAAACCGTGGCACCGTCAATCCTTTTAAGCTTATACCCGCGATTCATCGGGTTGGTTGTGACGAACGGAGCGATATACTCGGCCTGAAATTGATCTAATATCCCTCCTATTCTAAAAAACTCCTCAAAATCGCTTAATGTGACGTCATTGGAAGCTGTCAATTTAAACGGATACTTGTTTGCCAATTTATCTCGATAAAACGGATAGACCTGTGAAATATACTGTTCATTGATATATTGTTTTCCCTGAGAAATCATTTTTCCGATTCCGTTGCCGGATGATCGCGGAAGCCATCGACTGACAGGAGAAGGTAAAGGACTTATTTCAACTGATCCTCCTTGCTTAGCCGCTTTTTTCGTCAAGGCTCCGAATGCATCTGATGGAGAATCTATACCTTCTGATACACTATTGAAAGCGTTATCGTAACGAGTCATTTCCGCTTGTAAAGTTGATCCTGCAACGCCGTCTTCGCTTAACAACTGATTATACGATTTAAAAAAATCTCTAAGCGATCGCGGCGTTTCCTCATAATTTATAGCATGAAGATTTGCAGTAATACTTTTTCCGCTTTTCGATGCTATAGC
>NZ_CALDDG010000122.1 GCF_937936435.1 uncultured Sulfuricurvum sp.
CTACTGCAATCAGTGTAAAACCCTCGTCAGTGTCCAAACATGTCCGCACGGACATCATCACCATATCTCATACCATTCCGAATCGATTTTGGAGCTAATGCAGCAAGGGCTTCTCCCGCCTGCCGTACCGGTACGTAAAGAGATCTCCGCGATGATCGTCTCTTCTTTGTATCCGAAACGATTTAAAAACCTTGCAAAACTTTATTACGATATTATGCCGGTCAACGGCCTTCTTGAAGAGCATAGCGAAAAAGATTTTTACGTCGAACTTATGCGGCTTTACCAAACTACTTCACTCACCTAAAGGAGAATTATGAACCTTCGATGGTTTTTTTTGACGGTCGGTTACAGCGGTCTCTCGCCTAAAGCTCCCGGAACGGCAGGGACACTTGTATCTTTGCCGCTGGGTGTAGCGATTTTGCTCTATCTTGGACCGCAGACTCTCTTTTTAGCCGCGATTTTGATCAGTGTCATCGCGATTAAACAAATCAATATCCATGAAAGCATTTCACTGCATCATGATGACAGCCGTATCGTGATCGATGAGCTGGCAGGGATGTGGTTTGCCCTCTCGATTGCACCGGGAATCGGTTTTGGTTTTCAAGAGCTGCTTCATTGGGAAAACGGCATTGCGCTGCAAATCTTTCTTAGCTTTCTCTTTTTTCGTATTTACGATATCAAAAAGCCCTCCATTATCGGTCGGATCGACCGGGAAACCAAAGGGGGATTAGGCGTAATGGGAGATGATATCGTCGCGGGATTCGCCGCCGGCATTACGGCGGCAATCGTTTGGCAGATTATTCTAAAATCAGCTCTTCTCTAACTGACCACGCGGTTTCTACCCGCTTCTTTTGCTTCATAGAGTTTTTCATCGACACGGCGCATCAACGAGTCGCCGTCTTCCCCTTTTCGCCATTGCACGACACCAAAAGAACATGTCAGCCTCTCTACAGGAGAAAAATCGCTCTCTTCTATTTTTTTGCGCAATGTCTCCGCCAGATTCGATGCCGATGAAAGCTCATTATCCGGAAGTAAGATCGTAAACTCTTCTCCTCCCCACCGGGCGACGGAATCACTTTTACGGATTCCCCCTTTCAGCAGCAAAGCCAGCTTTTTCAATATCTCGTCTCCGACAAGATGACCGTAAGAATCATTTACTTCTTTAAAATGGTCGATATCGATGAGAATAATCGACATCGAACGTTTATAGCGTTCCGATAGCGATATCGAATGTTCTAGCACTTTATCAAACTGAAAACGGTTCGCAACGTGTGTCAGGATATCGTTTGTAGCCAATTCGTTGAGCATCGTTATGTCGGTAAAAACAACCACGTAACGTGTCTGTTTTTTATAAATCATCGTTTGTGCATGAACCGTAAATGTAGAAATTTCTCCGTTTACCGCCATTTTGACTTTATGCTCTTTGATATGATAATAAGTAAGATACTCTATCCATGTCAGCCCCTCATTCAGCGGCTGTAAATACTCTCCTGAATTGCCTTTTTCGAAATAATCGCTTACTGATTCGTGTTCCGCATAAAACGATTTTAAATTGCTGTAATTGAAGTAATCGAAAAAAGATTGATTCGCATAGATAATTTTATTTTTTTCTATTACGACCACGATATTTTTCTGTGAATCCAATATGGTTTTGATATAGCGTTCCTGCAAATTCACTTTGCCGATCAGCATACCGAAAGCATATTCAAAAAGGCCCCAAAATAATCCGACAAGGGCCAGAGTGAGGACAATAGCCCCGGTTAAGGTCTCGATCGTATTTTGATACCCTCCGGTGACATCCTCGATACACAGAATAACACCGATATTTTGATTTTCTCCGTTTTTCAAAAAAATCGGATTAATCTCATAGTTTTTACGTGAATATCGGATGTTTTTTGGCGCTAGAGAGGGATCGTGCGCGATATAGGCATAAATAATCGGCCATTGTTCCTCACTAATCGAAGTGAATCGATACGTGCCGATGCCCGCTTTATAGCGTGATTTATCGGCAGCCGCCAGCATATTCTCGTGCAGCAGCAGCAGATTATCCGATCCGGTCACTTTTTTGATCTTATCGACAAAATATTTGGTATCGATTCCAAATTCCACCGCACCTAAATATACTCCGCGATCTATTACCGGAACGATAACCCGAAATGCGAGTCCTTGCACTCCCCATTCAAATCCTGAAATCATCCGGTGTGTCCGATGTACCGATCGTAACATAGGCCGCTTTAACGCGATATTGTCTCCGTACTCCTCTTTGCGATGCATCCGGATCAGCGAATGTCCGTCAGCCGCATGAAACTGCATAATGATTAAATAAGGGTTTTCTTCTCGGAGAGTTTTATATCGAGGCAGGGTCAGACGGTATAACGCCTGCGAATCTTTTTTTTTCATCGCATCGATAATACCGTTCGAACGCATATTGGCATAAGCTCTGAAAACATAAAAATGTTCTACATCTTTAACGATTGTATCAAACGCCATTTTGACATTTTCGGAGGCTCTTTCGGAGCGTTCGCTTGAAAAACGCTCCTCATTCGCTATATAAAAAAAAGTAAAGACTGAAGATACGGCGATAACGATTAGAGCGATTATCAACTGTACCCGAAGCTTATAGTTCATTTCAGCCCTTTAATTGTTTCTTAGACCATCATCGGATCATCCGTCGGCTCAATTTCTTCGAAATCTTCTACGATCTGATCGAGCATTTTCTGCGTTTTTTTGATTTTATCAATATTCGCGTCAAAAATCGCTTTTGATGCCGGAAATGCCTCTGAAAGTTCTCGGTAGATCAAAATTCGTCCGCCGAAATGACGGTTGAATTCATCAAAAGCTGCTCGAAGATATGCTTTTTTCACCGTGTGGCGAAAGAGTGCTTTAATCATCCGTTTTCGTTCGCTGATCGGGATCGATTCGTCGATCGCTTCGGCAACCCGTTTGATATCCAGACGGGAAAAATAGACGCCGCTGTGATAGGGAGCCAATAGTCGGTCGCTTAGTTCGTCGACGAATGCGGGAACCGGCTCTGTATCCGATTCGCCTTCTTCCGAAGTCAAACATTCTCCGCTTTCACATTTTTCACGTACAAACTGATCGAATTCCGCTTTCAAATCATTTAAATCTTGAGGATTCATACTCTTTCTCCTGTAGTTAGTTCATAAAAGTAATGGCACATAGAACGCATTGCGATCTCATCGGGAAAATCATCTCGATCGGCATATCGCTGCAACGCTTCGGGCATTATCAGATCCCCGATCAATTTCCCCTCTTCGATGCGGACACAATCGCAATGACCGTTTGCCGCCGCAGATTCGCTCAGATCATCCATTAGGGCAAAAGCCTCTTCCTGATATTCGTTTGCGATGATAGCACCGTTTAATTTCGAACTGCGCATTTGCGAGATTGTAAAGACGACATCGTCAGGACGGATGTTCATCGGAATCATCATGGCATTAACGCGGTTCTCTTTATATAGCTTGTTCAACGTTACCGAGAAACGGCTGCTGTGCGCCTCTTCGGCAATATAGCCGTAGAGTTTGGTCTCGGCTGTAATACTGTTGTCATTATTCATCATTTTCATAACCCCCAAAGTTCACGCGCTTCTTCCTCTTCCAACTGACAGCGTCGGCAAACCTTTTCACCCGCCACCGAGCTGAAAAGTCCATCGCATTCGTCACATCGGCGTACCGAGAACGTCACCAGATTTTGGACTGCCGGTTCAAACCACTCTTTAAGATTATAGGAACTCGATACGCTCAAAGCATCTGTTGCACATACGTCATGACACAGATGGCATTTGACACACAAAAAAGGGTCAAAGTCGATCTTCGAATTACGGATATCAGATGTCAGTGCTCCGGTCGGACATACCCGATAGCACATTTCGCATGCCGTACATTTTGTCTCATCCATCAGTTTTTGGGAGGTAAACCCTATTCTTTCGGCATCAACGACATGATAAAGCGAAGGTCTTTCGCTCCGCTTCAATGCCGTGAAAAAAAGCTTGCGGCGATCCGTTATTTTCTTCGTCCGCAATCCCGACGTGTGAGACGAATCGATCGTATACTCGATAAACTCATCCGTCGTTCGCGTTATCTCTTTCTCGAAATCCTGACGGACTTTTCCCAACCCTTTAAGATGAAAAGTTTTAAAAAAATCGCGCCGATCTTTTTCCTCTTCGGCTTCACCCGAATGACCCAGCTTTTCATCAAGTACTCGGTACGGAGACTCGATCGCTTCGAGAAGATAATTGGCATCGTCTTTCATCCGTTCGATGTGTTCAAGCACTTTTTCGCCGATCGAACACTCAAAACAGTGCCCTGTATCGAGAACCAACCCTTTTTTCAATCCGCTCAGCGACACCAGATATTCCGTGCTCAATGCCGCAATACAAGGGACATTCTTTTGACAGGAGATGATATTCTCCTGCGACGCGACAAAAGAAAAGAAAAACTCGGTAGGCGAAAAATCATCCAGATTCAATGCTTCCGTCGGACAAGCGCTGACACACCCTGCACACCCGACACACAACGCATGGTTAATTGAGGGAAGCCGTCCTGTAAGCGTTATTGCACCGCTCGGGCAGATCTGCTCGCAATGGCGGCACTCGGAATTCGTACTCAACGCACGAACGCATCTTGAAGGGGAAAAGGCTAACAAACTCACGATACGGCCAAAGCACTCAATGTTTCATGATCGGATAAAATAAACTCCAATGCCATTTCCGCAGCATCGTAATAGAGCGGTGTACGCGATTCGTATTTCATATTGATGAGATACATCGGTGCCCATTGCAACAAATGCGTGTTCAAAAAGCGATACTGAACGTTTTGCAATTCGGCTATTGCATCGGTATCGTTTTCACTCATCGCTTTGCGTTGCGCTTCGCACAAATGGTACATAAACTCCATCTCGATCCCGATATGGTCGGCAGAGACGACACGTGCCACTTCATAATCGACCAAAAAATCATAGGCGCTGTAAATGTCGGTCACAGGATTAGCGCCTCCCGTCTCGATCATCTGATCGCTTCGGGTATAAAACGTCTCATAGGGTACGAGATGCAAGATCGAAAGATTGGTAAAATCGGGGTTCAAATACCCCTCCAATATCTCTTGGTTCGAAAGTTTGCTTCGGGGTTCCCACTCTTTCCAATGTGGAAAAAACTCCAAAACAGTCGGATCGTTTTTAAGTGTTTCCAAGACATCGTTATCCAGTTCTTGGAGCAATATTCGAGAGAGTAATGCATATATATTGCTTCGAGCAATGATCTCATCCATAACGGTTAGGCCTTTAATAAGTGATTATAGGATTGTAGCCTAAAGGGCTGAAAAGCCCTTTAGATGTCCTTATTAGACAGAGAAGAGAAAGGAATTACCCTTTGATGTTCACATCATACGCCGCAGCATCGAGTTTGACCCATGGGCGGAAAATGTGTTTTGGTCTACGCAATTTAGAATTGGAGTCCAAACCGCGCGTAAGATCGTCTCTCCACGCTTGGTAGATTTTAAAGTTATTTTCATAATTAACGAAAATATCTCCGATTTTATCACCTGCCTGTGCCGGTTCGAGCAATACTTTCTGGTGCCAGCAGTGCATACCCGAAACAGGGTCCGGATGCGCTGCGGCAACCGCATTTTGCCATGAGCCCGAAAGGCCGTCCCACCAGATATTTCCGCTGTCGCGGTTATACTCGGCAAAACGCTCGGATTCGAACGGTTTGATCCCCTCGACGTATTTGAGTTTACCCTCTTTGCCGTCCATTTGGATCTCAGCAACCGGAACACCGAAACTGTTGATACCGGTCGTACCGCTGTAATCGTCGATTTTAGTTTGAGCCCCTTCTTTACCCGCATTTGCAGGAGATTCGTTCAAGAACTCTTTATTGGTCAAATCGCGTGGTGCGGCACCGGGTGCTACTTTACCGTCGCTTACACCGTTTGGAATGTTAACCGCATTGGTCAATTTCCAGCGTCCGCCGTGGTGTGAACACGCCAAGGTACCCGGCAATACACCTTCCGTCGGAATAGCCATCGCAACGAAATGTCCGCTCTCCAATCCGGATACAGTATCGACGATTCGAACACGAATAGCATCACCGCGTTTGAATCCGAGGCGCTGTGCATCTTTGGTCGAAATCCAGATCGGATCGTGGTTTTGGCTGATCTCCATCAAATGTTTGGAGTTAGCCGAACGGGTGTGAATGTTATACGGCAAACGGAAGACCGTATTGAGCGCAAACGAATTATCTTCTTTCATATAGAAATGGTTGACATGTGAAAGGATATGTACCATTTCGGCTTTTTCTTTATCGTTACGAGGGTAGATTGCCATCGCGTATTCCGGCCATTTCCACTCTTTGGCTACCCATTGGGTATAGACATCGAGTTTACGGGTCGGTGTTGTATATCCCTGTACTTTTTTACCGTCGATTTGGATACCGATTTTTTTCGGTTTACCGCTGTCATCCATGACCGAAACGATACCGTTGGCATCGACGCTCATCGAAGCGGCATCGTATTTGTGCTCATACGACTCTACTTTGCCCTCTTCCACTTTTAATTCGCGTTCTTGGACGTTATAGATTTTATCTTCTTCAAGCCATGTACCGTGGTCACGCATATACGCATACACCGGAAATTCTTCTTTCGTATAACGTTCGTCATTCATTACGGTCTCGTACAGTTTCGGAAGGTTATCCCCAAATGCGGCATCGTACCACTCGGCGATCGTGACCGGTTTGCCCGGATGACGTTTCGATTCCCACATTTGTTTGATTCCGAGAGTTCCGTCCGGATCGATATAATTGACACAAAGGTCGAACATGAACTCGTTCTCTTCCCATACTTCGCCCAAACCGGCCTTAATATGCGCTTCCAAAGTAGCGCGAGCCGGATTTTTCGGTTTCCAGCCCGATTTTTCGAGTGCAACACGCAAAACCGGTTGACGGAAACTCGTCCAACGTGCCGGAATTGTCGCTTCAGAGTGTTGGTCATGCCGTTCACCCGCCAGTCCTGTCGGAAGGACATAATCCATATACCAATTGGTTTCAGACCATACCGGAGAAAGATTAATGGTCAATTCCATAATCTCTTCATTTTTCAACACTTCCAACCAGCGGAAACCATCCGGATTAATCCATACCGGATTATACATACGCGGCATGTATACAGCCAATTTACTCGGTACGTTCAAACCGCGATCGTTCCATTTTTTCTGCCATGCTTTATCGCTGAGCAAATGCGGAAGCAAGAATGAAAGTTCATAGGTCGAGAGCGGCCATTCAGGGGGCCATGTCAATTCGTTCCAAACATTGACTTTCGGTACGTCTTTACCCGACTTCCCTTGACCGACTGTTGCACTTCCCCCTTTTCCGCCTACAGCAATATCATGCCAGTGATACATTCCAGTTCCACCGACATTACCAACCGCTCCGCGTAAACCGGTCACAAAGAATACCGCCTTACCGTTCATCCATCCGCCTCGGTTACCCGCTGCCGTTGCACGCCATACGTATGTCGAAATCGCATCTTCCGCCCAAATAAACATATCGTACAGTTTCTCGAGTTTGTACGCAGGAATATGGGTTTCTTTGACTGCAAACTCAAGGGTATACGGAGAATACATCTCTTTTAGCAGTTCCAGATAACTCTCAAAATCGCGTCCGGTAGGAAGCTGTGAAATATACCCTTTGCTCACCATAAAATTGAGATATTCATCGTCTTTCATCAACGTATCCCAGTTAAACCAACGTTTAACAAAAGCGCGGTTGACAAGGTTCTCATGCAAAATGCGGTTTGCCAAATATAGATAAATCGCCGATTCGGTTCCCGGCCACGGCGCCAGCCATAGATCGGCAATACCGGCAGAGTTAGACAAACGCGGGTCCATTACGACCAGTTTTGCCCCTTTTTTACGCGCATCGGCGATAAATCCCGCCGCTTGTTGGAAATAGTGTCCCGCATCCGCTGCGTGTGAAGAATTCAGGAAAATCAATTTTGCATTTGCCCAGTCGGGACTGGTACGGTCATCATTTGCAAATTGAATTAATGGCGTACGTCCGTTAGCCGAACAGATGTTCGTATGGGAGTTGTAAGAATCGAGTCCCAACGTTTCCCAAACTTTCGGCACAAACCCGTTTTCATTCGGGCGTCCGATATGATACATGACCGATTTACGGGAGAGTTCATCCCCTTTTCGAATCGTATCGCCCATCTTTTTACCGATGGTGCTCATCGCTTCATCCCACGTGGTTCGGATCCATTTACCTTCACCCCGTTTTGAACCCGGAGCACGTTTCAACGGGAACGGGATACGATCCGGATCGTACATTTGTGACTGAGTCGCATACCCTTTCGCACAGTTGCGTCCGCGAGATCCGGCATGAAGCGGATTCCCCATGTATTTGCGTACGGTAAAGGTTTTTTTATCAATCCATGCCGTCAAACCGCATGATGCTTCACAGTTCGAACATGCCGTCGGAACGATCATAAAATCATGTACCAAAATACCGTCAGGGTTTTCTTCGCTTTGTACGCCGTGACGGTTGATACCGCCGCGTTTCCAATCCGTACCGTCAAGCTCTTGGAACCCTTCCCATTGATCCAACGGAGGGTAAAAAGAGAGCGTATCAGGCGTGTTGGTAAATTTACTGTTGTTTACCGATTCAGCAACCGCATCCGTTGAAAAGACACCTTTCGCGATCGCGGCGCCGGCGACGGTAATTGCAGTCCCTTTTAAAAATGTTCTTCTACTTTCTAAATACATAATACCCTACCTCTTTAGCTCATGTTTAACAATTGCGGAATAACAAGCCATACATGTTTGGCTACCCACAAACCGACCAGCGCCGACACGGCAGCGATCTTTAACAAATAGTACGATTGATTTTTCAAACTGAGACAGATCAATGCCATCGGCGCTAAATATGCCATCACCTGACCGATCCAGAACATAACGGTATATTCGCCCCCTTTGACAAATGCCAAAGTAGCCGCTACTTCTTCAGCTTTCATAGCGCCGAAAATATATTCGGACATATACAAAATAAACGCTGCAAATGCACTCAACCCTAATACGATGCCAAGATCGCGTTTAACCGGATCGGAAAATTTGTTTCCGCCGAGCAAAATCATCGTTGCCGATCCCGCCAGTAATGCCGCAAGAATCATCTGTGCCGCTTCCGTCGGCATTTGCCATAATTCGCGAGCCGTCGATTCCGCCATCAAACCTGCGGTATACAGTGTTACCGGAATGGCTAAAAGAGTTGTCCAGCCTAATAGCTTATCGTACAGCGCAACATCTTTTTTCATATAAATCGCATACGCCATTGCAAAAAGCAATCCGACGAAAGCGGTTGCCATCCATGCGCCGACGGTAATCGCCGATGTCAAATGCGGATGAGCAAAGATATGCCAGAAACGGAACATCTGATGCAAATCGATTACGGTAAAGAAAAGGAAAATATGGATGAAAACGATTGAAACCGCTACAATCGGAAAACGGATAAATGCCGTTTGCTCGGGATATTTTTTCAACAAGAAAAATCCGAGGAAAATAATCCCTGTCCCCACACTCTTTGCCCACATATTCATAGTAATAATCCAACCCCATACAATTCCAGGAAGAGCGACATCAAGTGTTACAACCGCATGGGTTGCCGCAAGTGTTTCATGTACCATTAGTGGTGCCCTCCTACAGGAAGATGGGTAAGTTTATTAAAGAGGTTATGCCCTTCGACACGCTCAGATGCCAACGGATTAAGCTGAACGTTGCCACCGCCGACATAATAATGGTGAGGATCGGTCCCTTTTTCCGGTTTGCGCACCTGTACATCGCCTTGATGCGACTGAATATATTTACTGATATTGGAAGTCGGATCATCCAAATCACCGAAAATATTGGCTTCAACCGGACAGGCTACAACACACGAAGGCATCATGGCACTGGCGATACGGTGGGCACAATATGTACATTTATCCGCCGTCTGCGTTTGGGGATCGATATAGATAGCACCGTAAGGACATGCCATTACACAACCTGCACAACCGATACAACGCTCTTTGTCGATATTGACAATCCCATTTTCCAAATAATGAAGCGCGCTAACCGGACAAATACGTTCGCACGGTGCGTTGGCACAATGGTTACAACGCAGCGGCGTGAATGTCCGCTTGGTCTCAGGAAACGTTCCCACATCTATATATTTGACACGAAGACGCCATGTACTAAGAGGAACTTCGTTTTCCACTTTACAGGCGATCTCACAGCCCTTGCACCCCATACATAGGTGAAGGTCTACCAAGAAACCTAATTGCATTTATTCTCCTTATTCCTGCTTCACACTACAGAATTTTTCATGTCATAAGTAACATGAATAACTATTATTCGATACCGTGATTACAAGCATTTGACGGCATTTCTGCTGGGTTCATGGTAGCCAAAATAGCTTTAACTGAAACTAAAAGACAACCCTGTTTTGCTATAAGTTTTTGATATTTGTAACCGAATGGAGACTTTCCCCGAAAAGGGGAAATTTTATTGAACAAGATATAAAGTTTTATTGATTTTAGTTATCTAAGCGGCATCGGACGGAAGCTTCGTGAGCACCCAATCCTTCTGTGTTGGCGATAAGGGCACATGCTTCGCCGATCTCATTAATCGCCTGACGGGAAAAAGAGATAATAGAAGATTTTTTCATAAAATTCTCGACTCCCAAAGGAGAATAGAATTTTGCAGTCCCTCCCGTCGGAAGGGTATGATTCGGTCCTGCTACATAGTCACCGATCGCTTCAGGGGTATAGTGCCCGAGAAAAATCGCTCCGGCATGTTTGATCGAAGGGAGCAATGCAAACGGATTATCCGTCGCAACTTCCAAGTGCTCCGGTGCGATCTCATTCATAAGACGTACCGCTTCTTCCATTGATTCCGTCACGATGATCGCAGCCCGTTCTTCGATCGATTTGCGAGCGATCGCTTCGCGGGGAAGTTTCTTGAGCCACACCTCGATTTCGACAGCACAGGCATCGGCAAACTCTCGTGAGGGCGTGATTAAAATAGAGCTTGCCATCTCATCATGCTCCGCTTGTGAGAGGAGATCGATAGCAATATGGCTAGGATTGGCCGAATCGTCTGCCAATACCCCGATTTCGCTCGGTCCGGCGATCATATCGATATTCACTTCTCCAAACACCATTTTTTTCGCCGTCGCTACGAAAATATTACCCGGTCCCGTAATCACATCGACTTTCGGAATCGTATGAGTACCGTAGGCCATAGCCGCAATTGCGCTGGCACCTCCGACTTTAAATACTTCACTCACCCCGCACAAATGACACGCCGCCAACAACAACTCGTTCGGTTCGTTATCCGGTGTCGGTGTAGTGACGACGATATGTTCGACTCCCGCAACCTGCGCAGGTATGACATTCATCAACAGGGAACTCGGATAAGCGGCTTTTCCTCCGGGAATATAGAGGCCGGCACGATCGACCGGAGTTACTTTTTGCCCTAAAATCGTCCCGTTAGCTTCGGTATCGAACCAACTTTTCGGAAGTTGTTTTTCATGGTAAGAGCGAATACGCTCATATGCCAAATGAAGAGCACTTTTTAGCGTCGGCTCCAGAGCGTCATACGCCCGTTTCATCTCCAAGGGATCAATACGCAGTTCTCCCCCCGAATCCGGAGTCCATCGGTCGAATTTGCCGATATGACGGATCAAAGCGTCATCGCCGTCGGATCGAATCTCATCGATTAGCCCTTTGACGATTGAAGAGACATGTTCCATGTCCATCTTACCCCGCCCCAGCAATTCCGCGAATACCGCTTCAAAATTTGCATCATCGGTTTTAATCAGAGTCATAGCTATCCTTTTTACTTTTTCACAGCGCTTTTAGCATATTCTTGTTTGACGATGTCTAAAGCTTTAATGAAGTCGCTGCTCTCGACCGCACCCATGATCGGCTCAAACATCGGTTCGCCGTTCGGTTTTAAAAACCATGTCCCGGGTGTACCCGGTACAAATAACTGTCGCGGAAACAAGGGGTTTTCATCGATATACGCTACCGCGCTGACGAAATCTTTATTGAGTTTTTCAACAACTTGGGGATTTTTCAACGTTGTCCCTTCAAACTGAACACAAAAATGGCAATTATGATTCGATACAATAAACATGATCGGCTTATTTTGTACTTTCGCTTTTGCTACGGCGCTGTTGTAATCTTTTTCCCACTTGATTCCGGCACCGAATACCAAAGCGCCTGAAAAGAGAAGAGCTAGCACTATTTTTTTCATTATTTGACCTTTTTTAGAATCTCTTTTGCAATATCGGAAATCGTTTTATCTTGAACGTCGATAATAATATCTGCCACTTTTTTGTACGATACGGCACGTTCTTCATAGAGTTTTTGCGCTCTCTCGACATCTTGAAACAAAGGGCGTTTGCGTAATTTTTTTTCGGCGTCCGGATGTTCGAGAATCCGTCGATAAATCACTTCAAACGGAGCGGATAAAAATACAACCGTCCCTATTTTCGAAAGATTAGGGACTTTGAAAAATCCTCCGCCTGTCGAAATCAGCGTCCCTTTTACCTCTTTTTGAAGCCATAAAGCTACTTTGCGCTCTAACGCCCGAAAATACTCTTCACCCTCTTCGGCAAATATTTTCTTGATACGCCGATTTTCCATACTTTCGATAATATCATCCGTATCAAGGGCGATCATGTCGCTTTGTTTGACGATTTCACGGGCAACCGAACCCTTCCCGACACCCATAAAACCGATCAGTACAATATTTTTCATTTATAACACACTTTAATCATATAATGGTGCAATCATATCATGCATTAACTTAGGAGTGTCCCTGTGAATATCTATCAAATCAGCAATCCCAAAGAAGGTGAAGAGAGCTTTTTTACCCTTTATCAAACATCTACGATCAAGATTGAAGCAATTCGTTCCAAACTCTCTGCTCCCGGGGAAATGTATGACCAGAAAGAAGATGAATGGGTAGTATTGGTCCGGGGAAATGCTCTTTTGGAAGTAGAAGGAGAAGAGATACCGCTAAGCGCCGGCGATTCTCTTCATCTCAAACAACACGTACGCCACCGTGTTTTAGCCACAAGTGACGATGCCCTTTGGTTGGCAGTGTTTAGCTCTTGAACTCATTGATCCGAGCTGAAAGCGATTGGGCTACGTCCAAAAGCTGTTTGGAGTCGTGCTCTATCCGCTCGACACTTTTTTTGTTTCCTTCCGAAACGTCATTGATTTGAGAAATTTTCTCAATGATCCATTCGATATGTCCTACCACTTCTACCGAGTCATTATACGAACGCTGTGCTACGGCAACGGAGCGCTCCATTTCTGAAGAGGTAGCCGATATTTTATCTTCTACTTCATTGGATATCACAGTCAATTCATTCATATTATTGGCATTTTCACCCATTTTGTCGCTGACGTCATTAACGGCTTGTACGATGGTTCCGACACTGATTTCGATCTCCGTCAAGCTTTTTTGCGTCCGTTCCGCCAATTTTCGCACCTCATCGGCAACTACGGCGAATCCTCGTCCGTGTTCGCCGGCACGCGCCGCTTCGATTGCCGCGTTTAATGCTAAGAGATTCGTCTGATCGGCAATGTCTTTAATGACGCCCAACACGTTTTTGACCTGCTCCGCATCGTTGCGCAGTGAAATGAGCTGCGACGACATCTCGTGTTCCGTTTCGATATATCCTTCTACTTCGCTGACTAAACGGTACAGGGCATCTTTGGCCGTGACCAGTTCCCCGTTCGCATTAGCGACATTGCGCTGTGTCTGTTCGGAAATAGAGATTGCCCCGGATAGAATCTCTTTGATCGAGTGGCTTTTCTGTGTTGTCGACTCTACAATTTGGCGTTCTTGTTCAACACCGCTTGAAATCGCTTTTGTCGCATCGGTAATCGTTGTTGCGATAACCGCATTTTGTTTTCCGAGATCTTTGACCTGATTGACGGTCTCCTGTACCATCTCGACAAAACGGTTTACCGCAACTGCAGCCTCGGCGAATTCGTCTTTTTTAGTCACATCCAACCGTTTAGTCAAATCTTTATCGCCGCTTACCAAATCGCCGATACGGTTACGCAGCCCTTCTAACGGGGTCAAAACCTCTTTTCCAAAGAAAAGATTGAGAACAAAAACAAATAAGACGACGCCGATACTCAAAGAGATCAGCAATATTGTTTCGGTTTTTCCGATCTCCGTATCGTTTGTTTCCAGAGAGATTACCAAATCCATAACCCCTAATACATGCCCAACCTGTATATTCGTATGACATGCCATACATTTTTCTTCTGCGATCAGCGGCTGTAAAAGACGGATAGTATGCCCTCCGTCATGACTCTCGATGATTTGAGGTTTTTTGGTTTTGAATACCTCTTTAATCAATACTTCATCGGTAAATTTTGCGTCCGGGGCAAGCAAATCGATAACTGCCTGCGATTTTTCGACTTTCAGGGCAGAAATTCCCTCAATTTTCTGCGCTTTTTCAATCGTTTCGGCAACAACGGCAGGATCACCCGCCAACATACTCCCCGTCAAAGTTTGAAATATCGATTCGCTCAGCATATTGAGTGAACGTTTAGCCGTTTCGTTGGAAAACGTATTGAATGTAGCCGTCAAATACCAATAGACAGCAGCAAGTCCTGTAATGCCGAAAATTAAGATGGTAACAATAACTTTTGATTTTACGGTATTAAACATTACGACAACCCCATTATAAATAAAACTACTCTTATTGTACCGTATAACGGTCACCTTTGTGCGGTAAAGTCACGATTCCCTGCAGGGTTTGCAGCTTTATCGGCAGATTCATCGGGCGACGCATAGAGATCGGGTCCACTTTGCTGACACTGAAATGGAGATGCGGACCGCTGCTGTATCCCGTATTTCCCGAGTATCCGAGTAAATCGCCCCGCATCACTTTTTGACCGATCGCGACCGCTACCCCCCCCTGTTTCAGATGGTAATAGTTCCCCATCGTACCGTCACTGTGCTCGATAATAACGTAATTGGCATATTGGCGATACTCGGCACTTGTTCCGCCCAGATTGTTACGGCTTTCCGCTCCAACGACCGTCCCTGCTCTCGCAGCATACACAGGGGTTCCCACAGGAACCGGAAAATCGACGGCATAAGCAGAAAGTCCTTTGTGCGATGTTTCACCGTTATATCCCTGAGATACGAAGACATCGGAGCCTTTTGCAAACGGAAGTTTATAGAGATAATCATCCTGATGCACGGCAAAAGCCGATCCTCTCACCCATCCGTATGAGGATCGGTAATTAATCCCGTTCATGGATGAAATCCGCGAAAGTTCCAATACTTTTTTCTTGGTTTTTCCGGGGATTTCGACAAACAGAGGAAGTTTTTCCGATGCCTTAAGATTATTCAGTATCTCAAAATCGATGCTCATCGTCACGGTATATGGATTAACGTTTTCCGCTTCGAAAACGAATCCTCCCTCTGCCGTCGGTTCCGCACTTACCATCACACTGTTTCGCGAACCGATTTGCGCCGTTTTTTTGATCGCAGAGACTTCGGAGCGTTTTAAAATTCGTAGATGTTCTTCATACGCCTGTTCCTGATCGATAGCGGTTTGGATACTTTTTTCTTCGAGTTCCTGTTCATCGCATAAAGCTTCGACACTTTTGAGCGAATGATTCGGGTAGTTTTTTTGGTAAAACGCAATAACTGCCGAACGGATCCGAGGATGATGCAGAGGTTCCAACGAGACGGAAACCAAATCTTCAAAACTTGTTTTATCCGATTGTGCCATCGCCGTGTCCAGTGTTTTTCGGTACAACTGATCAATAGACTCTTTAGTATGAGAAAGTTCTCTTAAATCCTTTAGATAGCTCTTTAATACCTGTTTATCTATCTCTTTGGCACCGGAGAGTTCCTGACCGATTACCAGCGTCGTTTCCACTCCGCTCAAAAAGTTTCTCAACAATTGCTGATTGGGTTTCATAATCGGCTTGCGGCTTAACTGTTCGATAGAAGCTGCACTCTCTTGCAACGGAGTCACTAAAGTTTCAAAAACGAGAGGAGACGATGCCCCTTTCACTAATCCGAAAATGATCAAGAGTAAAGCGATGATTCGACCCAACTCGTTACCCCTTTTTATTTAATTCTAACATTATTGCTCTAAGGATATAATATCGTCTATTTTAACAGTGGGGTAAAATGATGTCCGTACATATCTTAGAAGTGATAAAGCCCGGAGTAGTATTCGGCGATGATGTTCAAAAACTATTTGAAATTGCTAAAGAAGAGGGATTTGCCCTTCCAGCCGTTAACGTTGTCGGTACCGATTCCATCAACGGTGTTTTGGAAGCGGCAAAACTGGTCAATTCTCCCGTCATTATTCAGTTTTCAAACGGCGGCGCCAGCTATTACGCCGGAAAAGGGCTCAGTAACGAAAATGAAAAAGCGGCTATCGCCGGAGCGATCAGCGGAGCAATGCACGTTCATGCCATGGCGGAGCTATACGGTATCCCGGTTATCCTTCATACAGACCATGCCGCACGCAAACTTCTTCCGTGGATCGACGCCCTCCTCGATGCAGGAGAAAAACACTACGCCCAGTACGGAAAACCCCTTTTCAGTTCCCACATGCTCGACCTCTCCGAAGAGTCTTTGGAAAAAAATGTCGCGACCTGTGTCGAATACATGAAACGGATGGATAAAATCGGGATGACACTGGAGATCGAACTCGGTGTTACCGGCGGAGAAGAAGACGGTGTAGATAACAGCAGTATCGATAATGCCCTTCTCTACACACAGCCTGAGGATGTCGCTTATGCGTATGAGAAGCTCAGTGCGGTAAGCAACCGTTTCACTATCGCCGCATCGTTCGGAAACGTTCACGGCGTTTATAAGCCCGGCAATGTCGTATTGACTCCGGTCATCCTCAACAACTCCCAAAAATATATTCAAGAAAAATTCCATACCGCTTCGGATAAACCCGTGAATTTCGTTTTCCACGGAGGTTCAGGATCGACTCATGCAGAGATCCGTGAAGCAATCAGCTACGGCGTTATTAAAATGAACATCGATACCGATACCCAATGGGCAACCTGGGAAGGGGTCAAAGATTATTATGAAAAATACAAAGATTACCTCCAAGGGCAAATCGGAAATCCAGAGGGGGATGAGAAACCGAATAAAAAATATTACGACCCTCGCAAATGGCTCCGTAGCGGTCAAGAAACCTTGATCGCTCGTGTCAAAGCAGCGTTTAACGATCTGAATGCTATTGATAGAAATTAAAGCTTAGAGGATAAGACGATTTCCCCCAAAGGGAAATCGATAATAAAGCAGAGAAAGAGAGATTATTTAGTATAAGTAATTTTCGCTTTTGCGCGTAAGTCAGCCATTTTTTTATCCATATAGGCTTTAAATTTATCCATTTTCAACCGTTGTTCGATAAAGTTTTTAACTTCGTCGAATCCAAGTTTTTTCGCCGCTTTTTTATCTTCGACATAAATAACATGATATCCAAACTGGCTTTGTACCGGAGTAGACGAGATCGTCCCCTCTTTCATCGCGAAAGCGGCATCGTTAAACGACGGTACCATTTGTCCGCGCGGGAAATAGCCCAAATCCCCGCCTTTAGCCGCACTCGGTCCCGTTGATTTGGCTTTTGCCTGAGCGATAAATTCATTTTTGAGTTTGTCGCCTGTCAAATTTTTCATACTTTTGATGATCGCTTGTGCTTCGGCTTCGGTTTTCACCAGAATATGACGCGCATGGATTTTTTCTTTATCGACAAACTCGTCCGTATTCGCATCAAAATACGCTTTGACCTCTTTAGGATCGACTTTGATCGATTCGAATTGTTGTTGTTCCCAGACTTTGGCTGCCAACTGCACTTTCAAACGATCGACCAAAGCATCGAATTCTTGTTTGTAATCTTTTGAGTCTAAGACTCCCGTTTTTTGTGCATCGTCATATACGAGTTCTTGTGCAATCATCCCTTCGATAATGCGCTGGCGCAATTCGTTTTGCTTATCTGCCGGAAGAGAATCAAAACGACCTTGAGTCCCTTCCATCAATACTTTGTTAACCTCTTCGGATGTGATTTCGTCCCCATTGACGGTTGCTAAAACGCTGGCCGACACGATCGGAGCACTTAATAATAAACCCAAAACCCAAGCGGTGTAATATCGCTTCATTGTTATCCTTGTGTGTTTACCCCGTAGCGGGGCAATTTTGATTTCGGCATTATAATACATTTGTGAGTATAGTATGCAAAAAACAATCAATATTAAACGGTATTATTTTGTCGTTTTTGTTGCGCGATTTTTAGATAGCGGTCCATTGTCTGCAACAAGAAATGTTTATCGATCGGTTTAGCCAAGTGGGCATCCAATCCTGCCGCGACAATCCGTTCCCGATCTCCGATCAACGCATGCGCCGTCAACGCAATGACCGGAACGAATCCGCGGTTATCCCGTTTATCGATCTCTTTGATCAATCGGTTCGCCATTAATCCGTCCATCACCGGCATATCGATGTCCATCAATACCAAATCAAACCGTTCTTTGAGATAGGCATCGACTGCTTTTTGACCGTTATCGACGGCTACGACACGGAAATGCTCCTGTAAAAGAATCGTCTCTAAAAGTTTCAAGTTGATCAGATTGTCCTCGGCGACTAGGATTTTAATATTTTCGGCTTTCGGGATAGTCTGTGCTTCAGGGCTATGCGAAATATACTCTTTAGGCATCGTTTTCCAGATCACCGCCAAAGTTTTATGCAGCGAACTCGGTAAAATAGGCAGTGTCACGATAGAATCGACCGAGTCGATCACTTCGTTTGCCTTTTCGCCGTAGTTCAGCTTCATAATCGGTACGACACACAGCGTCGGATAGGTAGATTTGATAGCGTCGATCTGTGATTTGGAGACATGAGGGAGATCCAAAAAGAGAACGTCGCTCTCATGCAGCACCGTATTGACAAGCTCGTGTATCGCCGTGATTTCGACGTTAAAACGTTCCAGATATTTGTACAGCAATGCCCCTTGCGACGAAAGTTGCAACTCCTGTGTGTAAATGACGGCCCGGGTACCGCTGATAAAATCGAACGTCCCTTCTTCGTTCAGTTGATGCATGACACGAAATGAAAAACGTGACCCTTTGCCGCTCTCGGAAGCCAGCATCAGATGAGAATCCATCATATCCACATATTTATGACTCAAACTCAAACCGATTCCCAATCCGTCTTTTCCTTTGCGCTGATTCTCCCATGCGGATGCAAAAGGGCGCAACAAGGTTTTGATTTTCTCGTTTTCGATACCGATCCCCGTATCGTTGACCGCATACTCGACTTCGATAAAATTCGCTTCTTCTTTGACGATCAAAATTTCTACTAAAACACGACCGCCCTCTTCGGTAAATTTAATCCCGTTTTGAATCAAATTTCGCAAGATAGCAAGAATTTTATCCTGATCCCCTACCATCGTCTTCGGCAAATGCGGATCGATGAGAAACATGAGTTCGATCTCTTTGGATAGAGCCAAATCGCAAAACTGCATCGAAAAACTTTCGAATACTTCCATCGGATTGAACAATGCGAGATTCGTATGAATGCTTCCGCTTTCAACCTGCATCAGCTCCAACAGATTTTCGATATTTCGCATCATAGACTGTGCGCTTCGACCCGTCAATTGGACATATTCCTGCTGCCACGAACTGAGAGGACTGCTCTTGAGCAAATCGGTAAATCCGATAATCGCATTCATCGGAGTACGGAACTCATGCGAGATATTAGTCAAAAATTTCTTTTTAAAATGTTCGAAATAGCGTTCTGCGGCACGTGCACGTTCGATGACGGACGTATCTTTAAAGACGATCCCGATCAACGGCGTATCGCCCAACAGTACCGCTTCGGATTTTACTGCGACGTCATATTCTGCCGATGGGGTAAGAATTTTACCTCTGTAATCGCCGGGTTGAGTCAGAAGAAAAGAAAAATTTACCCCTTGCGGTGCAAACCACGTTTCCACAGGATCAGCATATTCGACTCCATCCACTCCCAACAATTCGATCAGGGCCTCATTACAACCGATCACCTTGCCCGATATGTCCGTATAGATAAACGGGTCGCTGTGCAGGTGCCCGCATGATGTTAACAATCCCATCCACTGTGCAAAGTCTTCTGCAAAATTCTCTGTGTAAACCATCTTCGCCCCTTATACTTTGGCGTGCAAATATTTTTGAAGGATGTATTCGAGTTTTTCCCGTGTCAACGGTTTAGAGAGATAGTCATCCAATCCTCTGCCCAGAATATATTCCCGATCCCCTTCCATCGCCAATGCCGTCAACGCGATAATAGGCATTTTGCCTATCCGTGCCGGCCCTTCTTCCGCTTTAATCTCCTGTGTGGCCAGAATACCGTCTTTAATCGGCATATCGATATCCATGAATACGATATCGAACGTATGTGCCCGACACGTTTCAACCGCTTCATCCCCGTTTGATACCGCAATGACCGAAATTCCGTACTCTTTTAGGAGCAATTTAATCAGACGCTGATTAATCAGGTTGTCTTCGACCACCAAAGCGCTGACTCCGCGCTGTATTTGCGGAGCAGAAACGGGAGCTGCCTGAGGAATTGCCAGAATTGCGACCAAATGGTTGAGCAAAGAGGTCGGTAGAAGCGGTTTGGAGAGGGAATAATCGACGATATGCAGCATCTTCGCCTGAAGCCGTTCATGCTCTTCGAGAAGAAGAATCGTTTTGCACTCCCGCTTGAAATGCGCAAGCTGGATAGTCCAGTCGCTCTTATCCTGAGAAGCGATCAAATATACCGCTTCGGCATCATTAAAAACCGACTCGTCGATCGTCTGAGTTTTTGTCACATTGATACCGAAACTGCGAAGATAGTTTGTCAAATGGTTGGCATCATCGACTTTTTTATCGTCGATCAAAACCACTTTCACGCTATGACCGTTAATCATCTGCATTGCATGGTCGGAAGACCCCTCTAAAGTCAGGGCAAAACTGAACGATGAGCCTTTCCCCTCGTCACTCGTAATTTTAAGCTCTCCGCCCATGAGTGAGATAAGTCCGTGAGACAGGCTAAGCCCTACCCCAAGACGATTGTCGGCATGATCGCCGGATACAAACGGACGGGTAATGTAACTAAGGTCGGATTTGCTGATCCCTTTTCCGGTGTCTTTTACCGTAAAGCCGATATTGCAGGTACCCGTCGTATTGCGTTTGAGAAGTTTAACCTCAATCGTTATCCGTCCGCCGGAGTGGGTAAATTTGAGGGCATTGTTAAAAAGATTGTTAATGACCTGTTTGATTTTACGGACATCGCCCGTTACATAAGTCGGCAGTTTCGGATCAATGAAAAAAAGGATTCCGACCCCTTTGTCCCGACCCATGGAAACGGCTCCGCGAGCCAACTCTTCCATTTCGGAGACGATATTGAATTCACTTTTGCTGATACTTAAACGGCCGTTTTGCATTTGTGCCAAATCGAGCAGATTTTCGATATTGGACATCAAATTACGGGCCGATCCTTGTACCGAATGGATATATTCCAGCTGAGTATCGGAAGGAGAGGTTTTGGAAAGCAAGTCGACAAACCCTAAAATACCGTTCATCGGCGTTCGAAACTCATGTCCGATATTGGCGAGAAACTTGCTTTTAAGCTGCTCGACTTTAACCACTTCGGCTTTGAGTTCGACGAGGTTGCTTTGATCTTCCAAACGCAGAAGATACAAGTCGCTTCCCCCCTCTTTTATCAGAGTAGAGGTCGCCGACATCGTATGCATCACCCCCTCTTGATCAACGATTCCCAACCCGTACCCTTGCGGACAATGTGTCCGGATATAATCAAGCCAACTTTTGTCGTATTCGGTAAAAACCTCTTCGTCTTCATGGTCAAAAAGTTCGCGGATACTTTCATGATTGTTTCGAAGCTGTTCGATGTTATCCAGCGGAACCAAATCGAAAAATGCTTTATTTGCGCCGATCCATCCGTTCTCCTTCGTAAAAAAAAGCAACGGATCGTGATCGGTGTCGAGCACCTTGTAAAAAAGCTCTTTGTTAATACTTTGCTCACTCTCCGAAGCAAAACGCTGATCGTTCATACCAAAAAAATTTTGAATCACTCGCAATAAGCCCAAAATTCTTCCCCCTGACCTCATAATAGTTATGGAAATCGTTTATTGTAACACAAAAACTCCGCACTTATGTTTTTTTTTCGATCATGCTACAATAGCACCAAAAAACGGATGCAGCGGATGAAAAAAGCGACCAGAAAAGAGATAGAATCGATTAAATCAGCCCTTTTGGAACGCTACTCCGATGCCGTCACCGAGCTGGACTACACTAACGCCTTCGAGTTGGTCATCGCCGTCGCACTCTCCGCACAATGTACCGACAAACGGGTCAACCTCATCACTCCGGCTCTATTCGAAGCCTATCCCACTCCAGCTGATTTGGCACGTGCCGATATCGAAAATATCAAACGGCTCATCCAAAGCTGCTCATTTTTCAATAATAAAGCAATCAATCTTATTGCTATGGCCAAACGGATCGTCGAGGTTTACGGCGGTGAAGTCCCCCTGGATGAAAAAGAGTTGGTGACGTTGGCGGGTGTCGGTCAGAAAACGGCACATGTTGTTTTGATCGAATACACCGGAGCCAATCTGATGGCGGTCGATACCCATGTTTTCCGGGTAAGCCACCGGCTTGGGCTTAGCGACGATTTCAGTGCTATCGAGACGGAAGCGACTTTGGTTAAAAAATTTAAAACCAATCTCCATCAGCTTCATCAGGGACTGGTTCTTTTCGGCCGCTATATCTGCACCGCTAAAAATCCGAAATGCGACACCGAGTGTTTCTTGCGTGAATTCTGTAAAAGTACAGACGGCTTTAAACCCAGATAATGGTACAATAGCCGTATGAAAACGCATACTTTTTTAATCTTGTTTGCCCTCATCGGATTGAGCGGATGTTTTAACGACCGCGGCATCAGTCTACGCTACTATAACGACTGTGAAGAGTATTATGACGCACAAGGGTACTATCATAAAAAATGTGATAAAAACCTAGTGGATTACAAAGAGATCACCGATGCGCTGCAACCGGCTCAGAATCCGGAAAAAGGGAGTGTCCGTTAACGGATGGCAATGAAGGTGGCGAAATTTGCCCACCGGAACAATACTTCGCAGCTTTTAAATCCGTTATTTTTTACCATTTGCATATTTTCATTCATCGTATAAGGGATTAAAACATTCTCAAGCGCTTCGCGTTTTTGGACGATTTCGTATTCGCTATACCCTTGTACTTTTTTAAAATCATAGTAACAATCGATCAGCTCTTTGTTTAATTTCGGATCTTCGCTCACCACTTTTTCGCTAAAAATAAAGACTCCGCCCTCGTTCAAGTTTTCCCCGATAGTGCGTACTAAGCCGTCACGAACCATCGGACGGATGAACTGCAGAGTATAATTGCTGATAAAAACCTGCGCTTTCTCATATCCGAATGTGAGGATATCCCCCTCAAACAACTCTATCGAAGATCCGTATGCTTCCGTTTTTTTACGGGCATGTTCGATCATAGCCGCAGAATTATCAATTCCGATCAATCGTACATTTTCAGTTTTTGCCACCATTCTCTCAATTTCCAATAACAGTGAAGCGGTCGAACACCCGAGATCGTAGACGATTCCGCCGTTTTCCAACGCATTAATCGCAAAACGGCGGGTCAGAGACTGAGACTCTTTGTAATATGGAACGGAACGGAGCAGCATATCGTCAAATACGGCGGCGACTTCCGCATCGAATTCAAATTGTTTGGAAATAGGCTTGGTAAAAAGGGTATCGGTTTTCATACTGAAATTGTAGCGTAAAGGAGAAAGTTTCGAGGGGCGGTATGTGACGAAACAAACACGCAGGCCCCTCGAAAGAGGCTAAAGCATTTTTCAGTCCATATTTAAAAGAGGGTCGGGATCGGATTCTCTTCCGTTTTCTTCGATTTAGCCGGAACGGACTTCGTTTCGCCGAAAAAGGTTAATTCGTTTTCGCGCAAGATCCGGATGACGTTGGTCGTCCCCGGCGTCCCGATAGGGTAGCCTGCGGTAAAGATATACGTATTGTTCTTATCGATAATTCCCCGCTTTAATCCGCTATGGATAATATCGCTGAGCATCTCTTCCAATCGCCCTTTTTTCGTCAAATATGCCGGGACCACGCCCCATACCATCGTCAGAAGCCGTGCAACTCTCTCTTCGTGTGTCGCAGCATAGATCGTCATCTTCGGACGGTATCGCGAAAGTTTTTTAGCCGATTGTCCGGATGTCGTCATGGCAATAATCCCCTCGGCACAGAGCAAATCCCCCAAACGGACTGCTGATTCGTTGACCCTGTCCATGGAATCGTCATAGCCGAAATCGAATTTTCCAAACGGATAAATCTCTTCAATCGCCCGAATCGTATTAACCATCGTTTCAACGACCAAAACGGGATTATGCCCGATTGCGCTCTCTTCTGAAAGCATGACGGCATCCGTCCCGTCCAATACCGCATTGGCGACGTCACTGATTTCCGCACGGGTCGCCGACTCTTTTTCAGTCATCGACAATAACATCTGCGTCGCGGTAATAACCGGTTTTGAATGTTCATTGGCCTTATCGATCAACATTTTTTGAATGGTCGGAACGCGGAAATACGGAACCTCGATCCCCAAATCTCCCCGCGCAACCATGATTCCGTCCGAATGGCGCAAAATCTCGTCGATATTATCTACCGCATCAAACTTTTCGATTTTGGCGATAAGCTGTACTTCTCCGCCGCATGAGCGGACGACATCACGGGCATTGATCATATCCTGAGCGTTTTGGACAAACGAAATTGCCATAAAATCGACACCGTTGGCAACCCCCCAAGCGATGTCGGATTTGTCTTTCTCGGTCAAAATATCGATTCCCAAACGGGTATTTGGAAAATTGATCCCTTTATTAGAGGTGAGTTTTCCTTTGTTTTCAATGAGTGCTTCGACATGCGTGTCGTGTATTTCTACGATCTTAGCCCGAATCGTACCGTCGTAAAGATAGATGGCATCATCTTTTTTAAGCAGTTTCAAAATATCGCTTTGATTGATCGATACCCGGTAATGATTTTCACCGATTTTTTCCCCTTCGATCGTTTCGTACCAAAAATCGAGTCTATCGCCGATCTCGAAATAAAAATCTTCTTTAAGTTTTCCGACACGGATTTTCGGGCCGCTGATATCTTGCAAAACACCTACCAGCAGTCCCGTCTCTCGCATCGCGGTACGGATGTTGTTTAACACGTTTAAATGGTACTCGTGAGTTCCGTGAGAGAAATTGAGACGAAAAACGTTCACGCCCGCTTTGATCATTGCGGAGAGGATTTCGATTTTATCGGAAGCGGGACCGACGGTCGCCAATATTTTTGTTCGTTTTTGCATTCTAAATACCTATGAGAATATTTTTGCAAATGGTAGCACATTTTCAATACGTTATCTGTTTGCCTTGCACTCTTGCTATCGGTAAACTCTCAGGGTTTTAAGAGGTCATCTTCTATACAATAAGTCCATCGATATTAAAATCAAATCACAGTGGAATCCAATGCCCTTTAATGCCATCGAAACCGATATCGTTCTCATCGACATTATCGATTTTTCACGTCTTTCTATGGATGAACAGCTTGAGATCATCTCGTATCTCTCGCTAACCTATAAAAAAATGATCCAAAAAATGCTCAAAGCATCCGGAATTCCGATGAAAAATATGTTGCAGGGGATCATTCCCACGGGAGACGGCTTTTATTGTATCCTCCATCCCGATCTCAAAGGGTTCGGTCCTATTTTAGGACTTTCATTCATCCATTTTTCCGATTTGATCGCCAGAGACTACCCCTATTTTCGGGGTATACGCGTTGCCGTACATACCGGGAAGGTACACCGTTTCGAAGACATTCTCGGTAATGAAAACTTTGTCGGGGACGGGTTAAACGAATGCGCCCGCTTCATCGAAATTAAGAATCTTATCATCAGTACCGTCATTATTTCCGACAGTGCCTATGAATCACTAGAAGCGTTTTTACACCGGCACGAGGATTTTCATGCCCTGTTGGAAAAATGCGAGTTTCGGCATAGTACCCTGCACAGTTTTAAAGACAAACATAATATCGACCGTCACGGCTATCTGATCTGGATGCGCAAAGGGGCCATTATCCCTCCGCCGAAAGAGCAATGGCTCAATCCGCAAAAGAAACATCTCTTTTAACGAGAAAATGATTTTTTTGCTACTATACACTTAAGCGAATATCTGCAAATCTATACCTAGAAGGAGGACTCGTGCGTTTTACCGTCGATGAATATGCCAAAACGTTTAAAATGTCCAAAGAGATGATCCAAAACAAAATTCGTACCAAACGCTTAAACTATATTATTGAGGGGGGAGTTACTTATATTATCGTCCCCCGGAGTTCTTTAGATGAAGAAAAACGCCAAGAACTCGCCCATAATACCAAACCTGCCCCCTCCGTACCTTCGACGCAAAAAACAACGGTGGGAATGATCATCGCCCTCTACCAAAAAGAGAATCAACAGCTCAAACTTAAAATCAAAGAACTGGAGACAAAAATCGACCGTCTCGTCCATGACAAAGAACAAATGCTAATTGCCGAAAGAGAACGTATCGAAGAGATTTATACGGCAAAAGACGAACAGCTTAAAAATCTTTTAGAAGTGATCCATACCAAACTTCTCCTCTCTCAAGAACATACTGTCCACGATACCGACGTTAGCCCAACGGCGCAAAGTGTGCCCGCTATTTCATCAGGAGTTATCGAACTCAAACGGTATCTCAAATTCATAGGTATGGGCTCGGAAGAACGCAAACAGGTCAAACGCCGTTTCGAATCGGCATACGGCAGTGATATCCGCATTATCCAAAAAGAAGGGGAATTCTACGTCGATCTCTCAAAATACGACTATACCGATTTTCTTTCCTAAAAAAAGGGCTTCCCCTTTTTCCTTCAAACAATCTTTCCATTTATCCGTTTAACTTGCAAATCTTTCCGTTCACACTTTCTTAATTGCCCTTAACCGCAAATATCTGCGCCAAATCTTCTTGATCGATTCAAAAATTATAGACAAAATATTATACGGTTTTTCGTATATTTAATACAATAAAATATATATTTAACTTGGTATAGTTTATGCTTTATTCTATTTTGTGTAGATTTAATACATTATATATATTTTAATGCACAATATTAACTATATTTTATACGTTTTAATGTTTATTTTAAGAAAAGGATATTACAATGGAGCAATGGAAATGAGCGATCTTTTTAACCTTCTTCATAATGCCGTTGAGGCGGGACGCAACGGTAAGAAGATTTCTCAAAAAGAGATGGCCAGAGAATTGGGAATTTCCATGCGTACTTATCAGGACTGGAGACTCGGTAATGCCAAGCCGCAAGCGGCTAAAGCCGTACTGGATATGTTAGGGATGCTTGAAGATGACGAGATCATCCGGGTCGTACGGAAAATAAATAAACTAGGAGAAACGCAATGAGCAGTTTAAGCGAGCAAGAACGAATCGGGCTGGAAGAAGTTTTCTTATCGATCTCTTCTTCCCGTAATTTTTTCCAAAAATGGTCTTTTTTGGGTAAAAAAACACCCTTCCGCTTAAACGATACCAAAAGCGATTCTTCCCTGATTCTTGCTTCAAAATCGAGAAATTGGCTAAAAAACGGTTTAAAAAACCACAAAATAACAAAACTGTTCAATAAATTGCAGAAAAGAAGAAAAAATTAAGGTAAGAGATATTAAAGTATTCGCGGCTAAAACACTTTCCCCCTCCTGTTGTCTCCTATACACGGGGAGGCCAGAGTGTTATTCGCATATCTAAATCAAGGGCAATTAATGAATAAAGCACAATTCGTAGAGTTGGTTCAAAAAAGCGGCGGTTACAAAACAAAAGTTGAAGCTGAAACAGCTATTAAAGCGTTCACGGAAGCAGTAACTTCAGCTCTTGTTGCGAAAGAAGAAGTTTCATTGGTAGGATTCGGAAGTTTTGCATCTTCTCTTCAAAAAGGAAAAAGCGGTAAAGTTCCGGGAACAAGCAAAACTTACAGCACTGCTGATAAAATGGTTCCTAAATTCAAACCGGGCAAAAGTCTTAAAGACAGCGTAGCTGCCGGAAAATAATTTCTTCATTTCGGTGGGGGATTTTCCCCCATTTCCCACACTCTCTTCTTTCTCTCTTTTTCTGTTTACATTTATTTTTTTAAATGAGATATAATCATTTTTTAAATTACGGTAGTACGAGCGCATTGTATACAAAGGCAATAGAAGTGTTTTTCTCTTTTTTAACACGATTATTTTCATCCCCGCCGCAACAACTCCCCTCATCCGAATCGGAAGAGAATACCGAACTGAAAATTATCGTCATCAAAGAGGGAGGGAAGTTTTTTCATAACTTCCAGCTCTTTCACCGTGCTACACTCACCTCTATCGATACGTTGATCTTTCTTCCCCATCTGGGAATACTACTGGGTGAAACCGTCTCCTGGAATCTTACGGAACTTGAAAATGCAACGGTTGAACGGGCGTCTCGGCAAATCAAACGCCCTCCTTCCACTCGGTTTGAAGCAACCGAATCAAAAATTCGGCAAAAACTTGCAGATGTTTTGTCATTTGACTTTACCCCTATCTACCGTTTTATTTGGATGAAAAACTTAACGGAAGACGAATTCGATACTCTCGATCTCTCTTTTCATGAGCTGCTTCCGAAAAAATATCTTCTGTTTAAAGACGAAAGCGGCGATTCGCTCAAACAAAAACTCTACGCAATGGGACCATATAGAGACGAACCGTTATCCTCTTTAAAAATTATCGGTGCTTTGAATTCCTATACGTATATCCTGCCTACCTCACAAAATCCAGCCGGTGCGATACTCTCTCCGGAACAAACCCATTTTCTCTCTGTGCCGCTAGAACTTCAGATGAGTCTGACCGGCGGATACGGAAGCGGAAAAAGCACTCTTCTTCTTCGAAAAGCGATGTTAATCCTCCTAACCGACAGGGAAGCAAGCGTTCTTTTCATTGCACCGACCCTTTTAGCTTCCGAACTGTTACGCAACGAATTCGTCTCTTTACTCTATTACGGAGCGTTAGAGATCGATCTTCTTCGCATAACCTTTACTCCGCCACAAGACGATATCACCGAACACAAATGTTTTCAGGAAGCAACCGTAGTAATGTGCGACGATGCGTATCTTCTCGGCGATGCGCTTATCGATCGTATCAAGCACCATCAAGGAAATCGAAGTCTTCTTCTCAGCACCGTTAACCCCGATACGCTTTCAGAGCATTCCGTCGGACTTCTCCACCGCTACCGAAGTCACATCGATCCCCGTATCGTTACCTCAACGTCACAGAATACTCTGCATCTTCTTTTGTCCGATATTCGTCATCGATTGACGACAAGCCGTAGACAAGAGATCATGATAGTCTTCGCCGATGCCGATTATATCGATATATATAAAGATTCCATCGATGAGTATCTAGGATCAAACTGCCGTATTGTCACTCCGTCGTTTAGTCTGCAGTATCAAAATCTGGACGACATTGTTTTGACAACTCCGGACTCCATCGGCGGTTTATCGATACCTCATTTGTTTTTTATCGTAGAAGAGAAGTTTGACGATTACACCTACATACTAAGCCGTGCATCAGAAAGCTCAACTATAATCACATATCCAAATCCGCAGGGAGAAGCCGATGCAAAAAATCTACAAGAGTGACGAAGAGTGGAAAAGTCTCCTCTCTCCCGAAGCCTATGCCGTAGCGCGTCAGCACGGGACAGAGCGAGCGTTTACCGGAGAATATGCCGATTTTAAAGGGGACGGTATCTATCACTGTGTGTGCTGTAATGCCCCTCTTTTCGATTCGACGGCTAAATTCAACTCAGGAACAGGATGGCCGAGTTATTTTGCACCCGTCACTCCCGATGCACTTGAGGAAAAACGGGATACCGCATACGGCATGATCCGTACGGAAGTGCTCTGTGCGGGTTGCGATGCCCATTTGGGACATGTCTTCCCGGACGGTCCGGCACCGACCGGATTGCGCTATTGTATCAATTCGGTTTGCCTCACTTTTACACCACGACAACAGGAGTCTTAATGCGCCTTATTTTTGTTTTGTTACTTACGTCGATCTTCAGTTTTGCCGCCGAACATCCCCGTGTCTCTTTAGAAACAACCCAAGGGAATATTACCCTTGAATTGTATGAAGATGTGGCGCCCTTAGCGGTCGAAAACTTTACGGGATTGGTCAAAAACGGATATTACAACGGATTAACCTTTCATCGAATCATTAAAAACTTTATGATCCAAGGAGGCGATCCGACCGGAACAGGAGCCGGAGGCGAATCAATCTGGAAAAAACCGTTCAAAGACGAATTTAAATCGGGTGTCGTTTTCGATAAACCGGGGATTTTGGCAATGGCCAATGCCGGACCTCGCACGAACGGAAGCCAATTTTTTATCACGACGGCTCAGACTCCATGGCTCAACGGCTATCATACGATCTTCGGACGTGTCGTTTCCGGTATGGATACCCTTGCCAAACTTAACAACGTTCAGACAAACGGTCAGCGCGGCGGCGATAAACCGCTTCAACCGCAAAAAATCATCAAAGCTACCCTTCTACCTTAATTTTCCTCGGATGCCGCATGGGTTTGTCCCCTCGGCCTCATCTCTACTGCTTCAATCCTACTACATAAAGTGTTCTCAAAGAGAGTAATGGGCATAATTTCGTAACCATTTCGTAACCATTGGAGCTTTTATGTTCTCACGTGACAACCTCTTTTTCGGAGGAATTTTTGTTGCCGCAATCGCCGTTTTCATGATTTGGGGGCTGAACTATCTTGCGCAGCATCACACCCTGTTTATCCTCGCCACGATTTTTGGCCTTTTCATGGCCTTCAACATAGGCGGAAACGACGTTGCCAACTCATTCGGCACCAGTGTCGGGGCAAAAACCCTCACCGTCAAACAGGCCCTTATCATTGCCGCCATCTTTGAACTCAGCGGTGCGATGCTCGCAGGAGCTGCCGTCACCGATACGATTCGGAAAGGGATCGTCGATATTTCTCAAATGGATTTCGATCCGATGCTTTACGTCTTTGTCATGATGGGCGCACTGCTCTCGTCTGCTTTATGGCTTATGTACGCTTCGACTAAAGGATATCCCGTTTCTACGACACATGCAATCGTTGGAGGGATTCTCGGCGGTTCCATCGCTTTAGGATACGTCACAATGCCTCATGGAGGCAATATTTTTGGCTTGATTCACTGGGATCAGATTACCAAAATCGCTATCAGCTGGGTCGTTTCTCCTATTTTGGGCGGGATGGCATCGTATGGCATTTACTGGTATCTCAAAAAAAACATTCTCGACTATAACGATGATGTAGAAGCCAAAATCAACGGTATCAAACTCCAGGTCAAAGAATTGAAAGCTTCTTACAACGAATCCATCGCGACAGAAGAAGAGAAAGTATCTCACAATGAGAAATTGCAGGAATTAAATCGTTTGCAAAAGAAATCAAACGCTTTTTACGCGCTTCGTATCCATGCACCGCTGATGGCGGCATTTGCCACCGCCATGGTAGCCGGAATGTTGTTATTTAAAGGGCTTAAACATGCTCATCTGCAGTTGGACAACACCCAAATTTTCATGTTGATCGCTACCTTCTCAACGCTGGCATATGGCATCGTCTATGCCATTGTCAAAGTGATGCACAAAGATTCCCCTCATAAAGCGACCATGCGATTGTTCAGCATGCTCCAAGTCCTTACCGCATCAGCTTTTGCTTTCAGCCACGGTGCCAACGATATTGCCAATGCTATCGGGCCGTTCGCGGCAATCATCGATATTTTAGCAACAGGACAGATCAATGCCGAATCGCCGGTGCCGATCATCGCGATGGCGACCTTCGGGATTGCACTGGTTGCAGGACTTTGGTTTATCGGGAAAGAGGTTATTCAAACCGTCGGAAGCCGTATCACGGAAATCTTTCCGGTGACGGGATTTTCCGCTGAACTGGGTGCGACGTTCATTATTCTTTTAGCTACCAAATTAGGGATACCTGTCTCTTCCACCCATATTTTAGTCGGGGCTATCATCGGAATCGGGATGTTGAACCGCAACGCAAACTGGGCATTAATGCGCCCTATCGCCATGGCATGGATCATCACTCTCCCCGCAGCGGGAATCATGTCTGCGATCTTCTTCGCTCTTCTTAAAATTACCTTCGGATACTAATCCGTTCCGCCGTATTTTTGCGGCGGCTCTTTTACTCTTTTTCCTGACGGCGGTTTAAAAACAGGTAGATAATCTTGATTAAAATCATCAACACTACCGCGCTTCCCATACTTGCTACGATAAATGCATAATATTCATCATGCGTAATCGCATTTGCCTGATAACCAAGGGTCGCAATAGCTACCAAAAAGGTCAATGGCATTGAATCACTTAATGAAAATAAAATTGTATTTTTGAATCCTAAATATCCACTGTATGCAACCATTGAACTAATAAAACGGATCAATATCATTGTTCCAGAGATGAATAACGCCAATTGTAATATTTTCAAATCTGTAAAAGCATCCAGAGATAATGTTGATCCGACATGAATAAAGAAAATAGGGACCAGGAAGCCGAAACCGAAAGAGGAGAGTTTCTCCGGCAAATCGGTTTTGTGTTTAAAATAGGTGGCGATAAACATTCCCGCCAAAAATGCCCCCAGAACGACATCGATTTTCAGATACAGCATCACGGCAACCATGATAAACATCAATGCCATCGAAAAGCGGATATCCTGATCTTTTCCGTCTTCATGCGGCATGATCAATGTTTTTAACCCGGGATACCACCAAAACAAAATACGAACTCCTTTAAAAAACACAACAAAACCGATTAAGAACAAAAAGAGTCCGCCGAGAGTAAATGCAAATTCTTGATTGTACCCGTATTCCAATCCGCCGCTCAGAATTGTCAGTGCAAAAATACTCATCAATTCCCCAATAATCCCAATATTAAGCGCCAAAGTAAGCCACGGTTCGTTTTTACCGTACTCTTTTACTAATGCTACGAGCATACCGAGCGAGAAAATCGGAAATGCCACCAGGTATACGGCGCTGAGATGCAAATACAAAAAGAGAGACAGCGAGCACGCATATAAAAGGGCGAAATAAATAAGCGTTCTGCGTATCAACGAAGATTTGGCAAATTTAAACTCTTTGAGATTGACCTCCATCCCCGCTAAAAACATCAGATACAAGAAACCGACTTTTGCGATGATTTTAAAGAGTTCGTTTTCGACTAAAAACCCGAAATACCCTGCCAAACTCCCCAATAAAATTTCGACGACGACAACCGGTATCTTCGTAACGCGAGAGAGAAACGGTGAAAGCAGCACCAGAAGCGAAAGGGTTATAATGACGACAATATCACTCATGCCTAACCCTGCAGCGCTTTCCAGACACGGATCGCCTGAACATGTTCTTTGACATCATGGACGCGAACGATGCTCGCCCCCTCTTCTATCGCCTTTAGATGAATAGCCAGGCTCCCGGCCAAACGTTCTTCACTTTTTGAGGGAGAGAGCGCATCAATCATCGATTTTCGGCTTGCACCGACGAGCAATTCTTTTCCCAGACGCAGAAAATGACGCTGGTGGGTGATAAGTGCGAGGTTTTCTTCCAACCGTTTTCCAAATCCGATACCGCAATCGAGGATCATCTCTCGGATACCGAACTTTTCGGCTTTCTCGATCCGTTCTTTAAAAAACACTTCGACATCGTGTAAAACCGAATCATACGTCGGGTTTTCCTGCATGGTCTGCGGAGTACCTTGCATATGCATAATAACGGCAGTCGCACCGTAACTGCCGCATAGCCGTGCGACCTCATCGTCCGCCAAGCCTGTAATATCATTCACGATATGAAATCCTCTCTCTAGGGCATAGTCGATTACAAGCGGTGCATAGCTATCCAGACTGAGTTTCGTCTTTTCGTACATGCGCTGCTCATACAGGGCATCGATAATCGGACGCAGACGGTTCAACTCCTCTTCCGCAGAGACGGCCACGCTGCCCGGACGGCTGGATACTCCTCCCAAATCGATGATATCGGCACCTTCACCGATCATTGTTTCGATCCGGTCTATCGCTTTTGTCCCCTGAAACCGACTGGCATGATAAAAACTGTCGTCATTGGCATTAAGTATCCCCATCACCGAAACATCGTTTGTATTAGGGAGACGGCAAAAACTTTCCAATTCGGATGAAAGCTGCTTTAAACCGAACGGTTGTGCTTTCTCTTTTCTAGCCAGTTGCTGCAATTGACGTTCGGTTGCGATCAGCAAGACATCCACACGGGGAACCGAAGCGGTGACGGTACCTCTGGGAACCGCCAAATCGGCACCGACGCTTAGGGCATCTTGCTTAAGAATATTGGCCGCACCGACATGCAAATCACGTATCCGAATCAGGTGGCTCGTCCCTTTATCTTCCAAAATACCGACTCCGCCGCTATCTACCCCGAGGGTTTGAAGTTCACGACGCAAATCGATCGAATCGGAAAGTTTTTCAACGACCACGTTTGACCTCTCGGATAAAATTCATCAGTATCATGACCAAAACGCTCTGAAAACGGCTGTTAAGTTCGACCAAACGAATCCCTTTCTCCAGCCCTTCGAGCTGCGAAGCGCTCAAGGGGAGTTTTTCTATGTGAATCGCATGATAGGCGATCTGTTCCAAAAGTGCTTTGGCTTCATGTTTTTTCAGCCGTTCATTCTCTTTGACAAAAGCAAACAACGAAGCAAGATCGAGATTTTTCAAGGTGATCGAAAGAGGTTCAAAATGGCGTTGCGTATGTTCTTGGGTAAGATTGAGACGTGAGCGCACCGTCGGGAGAAATGTACTTTTATTCGGAGCGATCAGGATAAAAACAATATTGCGCGGGGGTTCTTCCAAAATTTTCAAAAGGGCGTTTTGCGCGGGTATCGTAAAGCTTTTAGCTCCGAGTATCAGTGTTTTGGTATTTTCTTCGCTTTTATATGCTTCGCCGATCACCTCTTTGGCATCTTCGATCTTAAAGTCTTCACGCATAAAGAGAACCGTACGTAAAGGGCTCAGCGATGTCTCAATCTCTCTGGCACGTCCTTCGATATCGGAAGTTATTAAAATTCCCCCCCGTTCAAACGCGAACATCGATCTCCCCGAAAAGTACCGCATTGAGCGTTTTGTCGAAAAGGCGGTAGAGTTGCAGCAATTTGATATCGATTAGAGAATCGTGAGATCGAAGGACCAATGCATTTTGGAACCGTTCATCCATAATCCATAACAAAGAATTGGTACATCGTTTGGCGATATCAGAGCGACGTTCGTCCCCGCGGCCGACATACCAAAAGAAATATTCCCCTTTGAACGTGATATCGAGCATGTCGCTCAGCGTATCGATCGCTTCGCCGCCGCTGAGATGATCGTAATGGGGGTAAAGAGCATCGATACATACGATAGGGATCATCGGACGGTCCTGAGAACGTTTATTCATCGATGCGGTAATGTAGTGGGCAAACCATCTGCGGTCATGGTCGGTGATGAGGACGATGCTTTTACCGGACATAATCTGTTCGAGTGCATTGGCTATGGCAGGGGTCCATTCGAAACGCTGTTCCTCAAACCAACTCATCCCCGCCCCTTCGGAGCGGATAGAGTCCAATGTCCACTGATCGAACTGACGCACTATTGATCCAACGAATAGGCACTATGCAGTGAACGCACGGCAAGCTCCGCGTATTTCTCGTCGATCACCATCGACACTTTGATCTCGGAAGTAGAGATCATCATGATGTTGATGTTTTCGCGTGCCATAGTCTGAAACGCTTTTGCAGCTACACCGGTGTGTGATTTCATCCCGACACCGACGATAGAGACTTTGCAGATACACTCATCATAACTCGCCTCTTTGATCTCATCATTGGAAATAAAAGTTTCAACCACTTTCTTTGCATCGATCAATTCGGTTTTCGGAACGGTAAAATCGAGGTTGGTTTGACCGTCGTGCCCTGATGTTTGGATAATCATATCGATATTGACGCTGTTGTCCGCCAAGCGGGTAAAAATATCCGAGGCGATTCCGGGACGGTCGATAACACCGCTCAAAGATACGCGTGCTTGATTTTTGTCCAGGGCGATTCCGCTGACGAGTGGTTTTTCCATAATATTCTCTTCCTTTGTGATAAGTGTCCCTTCCGCATCGCTGAAACTAGAGCGGGTGACAAGATTAACATTTAATTTTTTAGCCAGTTCGACGGAACGGTTTTGAAGCACTTTGGCACCCAACGATGCCAGTTCCAACATTTCGTCGTAACTGATTTTATCCATTTTGCGCGCTTTGGGCTCAATCCGCGGATCGGTCGTATAGATACCGTCGACATCGGTATAGATTTCGCATAAATCCGCTTCTAGCGCTCCAGCAAGTGCTACGGCTGAGAGATCCGATCCCCCGCGTCCGAGCGTCGTTACCTGACCGCTTTCGCTGACTCCCTGAAACCCTGCTACGACAACCACTTTCCCTGCCGCAAGTTCTGCATGCATTGCGCTCGGATCGATACTCTCAATCCGGGCTTTCGTATGGACGTTGTCCGTGACGATACCGGCACGACGGCCGCTCATGGAAGCCGCTTTGTGCCCCATCGCATTGAGCGCAATCGAAAGCAACGCCGCCGTCACCCGTTCGCCCGAGCTGAGAAGCATATCGACTTCGCTTCGTTCCGGCGATGGCGTATAATGTTCGGCATACGCAATCAGTTTGTTGGTCTCACCGCTCATCGCTGAGACGACGACAACGACCTGATGCCCCTCTTGCAGCGTTTTGGAAACACGATTGGCGACATTTTGGATCCGTTCCAAATCGCCGACACTGGTTCCGCCGAATTTTTGGACAATTAACATTACAAGTACCCCTTGACTCTAAAATGAGAAATCACCTGTTCGTATACCGTTTTTTTGAAATGGGCAATATGGTCGAAAAGTGCATCGACGCTGACGAAACGGTATTGCTTAAACTCCGGATGTTTCGTATCCAGGTCTATCTTGGCACTTGATTTCAACCGTACCAAGTAATAACGTTGTTTCTGCCCTGCATAAGGAGCCATTTTCGAAGCGACATGAGGAGGAAAATCATACGATATCCATTCGGGATATTCGGCAATGATCTCTATCTTTTTCGTTCCGATCTCCTCTTTCAGCTCTCGGAAAAGGGCCTCTTCGCTCGATTCACCCTCGTCTATTCCCCCTTGCGGAAATTGCCATACTCCCGCCAAATCAGTACGCTCGGCGATAAAAATCTCTTTCTTTTCTGGATAGTCGGAGGATACTATAATCGCCGCCACGTTCGGTCGGTAGAACTTATTTTCGGTCATTCACCATCTTTTCATTATATTTGGAGGGGTATTGTAAACTATTCGCCATTAAAAATACTATAATCCTTTTATGCTTTTATACATTCATATCCCTTTTTGCGATAGCAAATGTTCCTACTGTGCTTTTAACTCGTATGTCGATAAATTCAGTCTGAAAAAAGAGTATATGCAGGCCCTCCTCGTCCAGTTCGAAGCCGAGTTTCTACGATTCGGTATCAGTCGCGACAATCCGATAGAGACCGTTTTTATCGGTGGAGGAACTCCCTCTACGGTGGAGCCCGAACTGTATTATCCCCTCTTTGAGAGAATAAAACCCTATTTAGCCCCCGATGCGGAAATCACCTCGGAAGCCAATCCCAACAGCGCGACCCGCTCATGGCTGGAGGGGATGTATGAGCTGGGAATCAACCGGATCAGCTTCGGCGTACAAAGTTTTAATAACGAAAAACTCAAAACACTCGGACGAGCCCACCATACCCAACATGCGCTCGAAGCGATACGGTGTGCATCCGCTATCGGATACAAACATCTCAGCATCGATTTGATCTATGGTGTCAGAGGTGATACCAAAGCACTTTTACAAGCCGATATCGATCAAGCATTCTCGCTTCCGATCGACCATATCAGCCTCTATTCTTTAACTATCGAAGAGAAAACGGCATTTGAAAACACCCCCGAGATCGCCGAAGAGGAACTCGATCTTACCCGATGGCTGTTTCGCAAGATCGAAGAAAAAGGATTTGAACAGTATGAAATTTCCAATTTCGGAAAATACCGTTCCCGCCACAATATCGGCTATTGGGAACATAAACCGTATATCGGTCTGGGCAGCGGAGCCGTCGGTTTTCTAAACATGCAGCGATTTTACCCTTCTCAGGATGTGGCGCACTATGTTCAAAATCCCATCGAATACCGTATCGAAGCGCTTGATGCCGAAGCGCTGTTAAGCGAAAGTCTCTTTTTGGGATTTCGCAGCCGTGTCGGGGTCGATTCAGCACGGCTATCTGCCGCCCAGCGTCAAAATGCCGATATTCTGTGTCGAGAAGGGGTCCTCACGTATGACGGAAGCCGTTATTTTAATACCGATTTTCTCCTATCCGATGAAATCGCGCTCAGAGTAGAAGGGTTTTAAACTTTCTTTGGGTAAAATCTCTCGATTCTATAAAAAATTACTTCGTGGACTACTAAAATGTTTGGAATGGGCCTAGGCGAAATCTTTATCATTGTCGTGATTGCCATCTTGTTTCTGGGGCCGGACAAGCTCCCCAGTACGATGGTGGATATTGCCAAATTTTTTCGAAGCGTCAAAAGTACCGTAAACTCGGCGCGTGCTACGATCGAAGAGGAGATGCGCTTTTCGGAAATGAAACAAGATGCTCTCAATTATAAAAAAGAGTTGACCGATGCCAGTTCAGAACTCGAGCGGCTTACTAACGTGACCGAAATCGGCAGCGAACTCAATGCCGTCAAAAGCGAACTCGATTTTAATGCCATACCTGCAGCCCCTGCCGCTCCGAAAGAGCCCGAAGTAGTAACCTTCACTCCGAAATCCAAAGAGATCAAACCCAAGGAAGAGAGTCTTTAATGTTTGATGATTTACGCCCCCATTTAGTCGAATTGCGCAAACGGCTCGGAATCAGCGTCGCCGCCGTAATCGTCATGTTTTTTGTCGCATTCAATTTTCATGAACCGATCATGACATGGATGACCGCTCCACTGAACGATGCTCTGGCCGAAGTCGCCAAAGTCGCTCCGAACGCCGCACACGGGATGGTTACGACCACCCAAGTCGGCGGTACTTTTTTCGTCGCGATGAAAGTGGCATTTTTTGCAGGGTTGCTAGGGGCTCTTCCTGTCATCTTGTCCCAGATATGGCTTTTTGTCGCTCCGGGGCTTTATGCCAACGAAAAAAAGATGCTCTATCCGTTTATTTTCGGCGGTACGACCATGTTTCTTATCGGCGCATTGTTTGCCTACTATGTCGTCACACCGTTCGGTTTCAGCTTTTTGATCGCCTTTGGGGCATTTGAATTCGTACCGTTGATCAATATCGAAGATTACGTCGATTTTTTCTCCAAAATCATGTTCGGATTCGGGCTGGCGTTTGAACTTCCGATCATCTGCTATTTCTTGGCTCTGTTAGGCTTGATCGACGATCGGATGATGGTCGGCTTCTTCCGCTATGCTATCGTCTTAATCTTTATCATTTCAGCGATTCTGACCCCGCCGGATGTCCTTACCCAAATCCTGATGGCAATTCCGTTGACCCTTCTGTACGGAGCGTCGATCCTTGTCGTTCGTGCCGTCAATCCGGCTCCTAAAGAAGAGCCTTATATCGGAGAAGACGAAGAGGAAACCATCGATTAAATGCTCGATCCTCTTTTAACCTCCAGCTATGATTATCTTCTTCCCGAGGAACTCTTAGCAACCCATCCGTTCCATCCCAGAGACCTTCCCGGCCTTCTTGTTTTTAATCGTGCCAACGGTCCCATCGTTATTGGCCGCTT
>NZ_CALDDG010000123.1 GCF_937936435.1 uncultured Sulfuricurvum sp.
TCTGATCGTCGTGGGAGGAAATACGGTCCGTTGTGATCGCCCCACTCTTGATGCACGGCTTGTCGGGGGAAAAGTACCCGATGTTCTGATCTATTCGCATGCCGATACTTTCGATCGGACAATACCGCTGTTTCATGTTCCTGATCGAAACGTCTTCATCGATTCTTCTTTTGAGAAGCTTCGAGGATATTCGCTGGTCATGATCGAAGGGGGTGGCGCGATGATGGAAGCTACTGCAGAATTCTGTGACTGGTATTTATGCTATATTGCACCGAAAATCGGTAAAGGCTCGCAAACTCTCGGTGCGGTTACAGAGGAATTTGAGGTACTGCACGCTAAAATCACCGACAATATTATCCTTTGGATGAAGAAGAAATAGGAATGCTTATGACCCGTCAAGAAAAAATTGTATCCATGTTTAATGATATTGCTCCAACGTATGATCGTGCCAATCGGGTTTTGAGTATGGGTGTCGATACGTTTTGGCGAAAGAAAGCATGTGATCTGGCATACGGGTATTGCGAGAATAAAACTATCGATTCGATCGTCGATGTCGCCTGTGGAACGGGTGATATGATGGGGTATTGGAGCCGCCGAGCCCAAACATCGGGTATGAATATCGGTGAAATCGTCGGTGTCGATCCTTCTGAGGGGATGGTTGGAGTCGGAAAAGAAAAGTTTCCGGACCTGTCGTTTCACATTGCGCCGGCAACCGAGTTGCCAAGAGAGGACGGCTCTGCCGATATTATCAGTATTTCGTACGGAATTCGTAACGTCGTAGAGCGTCAGGCAGGATTACGCGAATTCAACCGCGTCCTGAAAAACGGCGGTTTGGTTGTGATTTTGGAATTTATGAAAAATGAAAATCCCTCACCGCTGGGAAAAGTACGCGACTGGTATATGAATAATGTCCTCCCCCGCATCGGCGGTCTTATTTCAAACAACTATGAAGCGTATCGCTACCTTCCCGACTCGATCGAAGGATTTTTGACGGTTGGAAAAATGCGTCAGGAACTGGAAGATGCAGGATTTGAAATGCTTTATACCAAAAGCTTCTCGATGGACATCTCAACATTGATGATCGCCCGTAAAAAATAATGATGTCCGCTGCGATTAGCGTCTCCGGTCTGAACGAACAGATCAAAGCCCTCTTAGAGACCTCTTTTGAATTTGTCAGCGTGGAGGGAGAACTCTCCCGCGTTACCAAACACGGCAGCGGCCATATCTACTTTACCCTCAAAGATGCCGATTCGTCCATCCGATGCGTGATGTTCAAAGGCAACGCCGCGCGGCTGAAGTTTTCTCTCGAAGAGGGGGCACATATTATCTTGCACGGGGCACTGAGCCTCTACAAACCGCGTGGCGAGTATCAGATCAATGCTTTCAGTGCCGAACCTTACGGAGCAGGGGCATTGGCCGTAGCGTTCGAGCAGCTCAAACAAAAGTTGGAATCCAAAGGGTACTTCGATCTTTCCCGCAAGAGATCTTTCCCCAAATTCCCTCAAAAAATCGTTCTGGTGACCTCTGCGACGGGTGCGGCCTTGCAGGATATGCAGCGTGTTGCAACACAGCGTTGGCCATTAGTCAAGCTTATTGTTTTGGATGTATTGGTGCAGGGTTCTAGTGCGGCAGGGCAAATAGCCGATGCGTTATGGTATGCCGATACGCTACAAGCGGATGCAGTTGTGGTTGGACGAGGCGGCGGAAGTATCGAAGACTTGTGGCCTTTTAACGAAGAGATGGTTGCGGATGCTATTTTTGCGATGCAGACCCCTGTTATGTCGGCAGTGGGACATGAGATCGACTGGGTGATCAGCGATTACGTGGCCGATATGCGCGCACCGACTCCGAGTGCCGCGATGCAGATGCTTTTACCCGATCAAAACGAGCTATTGCAAAGCATCGACGAGATTCGCTACGGTGCATCGGGGATGATCAAGCAGCGGCTGGATCGCAAGTACGAACAGCTTCAGTCATTGCAAGAAGCCTTTAAACGCCACGGTGTCGAACACCGTTTAAGTGTTCAGGCGGAAGTGATTCGTGAACTGAAAGAACGGTTGAACCGACAAATGGCGCAACGATTGGAGCAAAGCCGACGGGAAATTATTCCGTTGATAGAGCGATTGAACCAAAGCATCGAATCGACGTTGCGGCAAAAGCGCTTTTTGATGACGCAGCTCATCGAAGGGTTGACTGCCAATCATCCAAAAAACAAAAATAAAAGCGGTTTTGCCCAAATCGCCCGGGAGGGAAAAGTAATCGATTTGGAAGTATTGAAAGTGGGCGATATATTCGAAGCGATGAGCGACCGCAGGGCCGTCAAGGCGGAAGTGGTCGAGATTACTTCAATGTAACGGGCGGAAAGTACATATGGGCGAGGGAAATCCCCTCTGCGGCAAACTGTTTGAGCCATTTTTCCATCGGGTCTTCTTTGTTCCAGATCGGATCTTTGACTTTACTCAGCGCTTCGACCCGTTTTTTTGCATCGAATTCGACGCCGATATTGTCGATGAGTCCCACCTTTTGTGCCTGTGCGGCGGTAAAGATGTGGGCATCAGCGTATTCTGAGCTTTTCGAGGGGTCAAGTTTGCGTGCTCGGGCGACGTCGCTGACGAAAAGATTGTAGGTTCCGTTAATCACCTTGTCGAGTTCCGCACGTTCGAGAGGACTCCACTCTCGATCAAACGTTCCGACCTGTTTGTAGGTTCCGGCATGGACGACTTGGGTCTTGACCCCTACTTTCTCCATTAGACCCGAGATATCGGCACCTTCCATAATGACGCCGATGGAGCCGATCATACTGCCGGGATTGGCAATGATCTCATTTCCCCAAATCCCGGAATAGTATCCGCCGCTAGCCATAATCCCTGCCGCATAAACGACGACCGGTTTGACTTCGGAGAGGCGTTTGATCGCATAGGCGATTTCGACGGAAGGGGCGACGGCACCGCCGGGAGAATCGATGCTGAAAAGAACCCCTTTGACATCATCGTTTTCACGGGCGTCATCAAGCTCTTGGACAATTTCCCCTGCATCCATAATCGGACCGGACAAAGCGATTTTTTGGAGATTATGCGGCGCAATCCCCTCTTCGCCGGAAGGAAGAAACAGCCACAATATAAAGACAGCCAGAAGGGTTGCCTTAAAATGTGCCTGCATAAACTTGAGTCCCCGAACGAGGCATGAACCGATTTTTTGAATCCATTGCATCATCGTATGTGCTCCCCTTGGATATAGATTGATTCAATACGCGGCGGCTGCGTGATCAAATGGATCGGCAACTGGTCGTTGATAGGGTAATTGACCCGAGTGACGAGGATATCCGCATCGTAGTTCGGTGCGATTGTACCACAATTCAGCCCCATCGCTTCCGCGGCATGGATACCGACCCCTTTCCACAACTGCTGCGCAAGAGCGGGAAGATCATCGGAATAATGGGTAAAGAGGGCGATTTTCATCTCTTCGAACAGGTTAAGAGCGTAGTTGGAGCTTAAGCCGTCGGTTCCGCAGATGAAACGGATATCGTGGCTACTTAGCCGTTGTAGATCAAGTGCTCCTACGCCTAAAAGACGATTGGAAATAGGGCAATGGATAACGGTGTGTCCTCTCTGAGCTATTTGGCTGAGCACTTTGTCTCTAGCTTGAACGACGTGGGTAAAAAGGGTGGGTATATCGTCGAAATAGCCTAAAAACTCTTCCACGGTATTGGCGGCTTGGCTCTGTTTGAGAAAGTTTTGGAAAAAATTTTGGAACGGTCCGCTGTTATTATCGAGCCATTCACGCTCTGCCGGACTTTCGAGTAAATGGGCACTCACGCGCAGCGATTTCTCTTTTGCGTATTTCAGCGCTTTTTGGATCAGAACCCGATGGACGGAGTAGGGAGAATGGATCGCGATCGAGGGATAAAACCCCTCACGTTCTATTTGCTGTGAGGCGAAAAGACGCTCCTGAAAATTGCCGTAAAGGGCATCGGCCATTGCCGGATCCGAACCGATCAATTCGTTGAAATAGACGACTTTCTGGGATGCTCCGGCACAGGCATCGAGATCGAAACCGTATGAGCTGACGGCTCCGAACGCCGTGATACCGTTGGAGAGCATCGACTCGACCGCATGGGCGATGCATCCGTCGTCGCATCCGTTTATCAGATCATCGCGCGATGAAATGACACTGGAGAGCCACGGCATAAATTCGCCGTAGGTTAGGGTTGAACGGTTGGCGCTGAACTCCAAATGGACATGGGAATTGATCAGACCGGGCAAAAGGACAGACCCTTCTCCCAGCTCGCTACATTGTCCTGCGTAACGCTCACGCAGCTCGTCATTGGGAGCCATTTCTACAATAGTTTTATCAAACACGACACCGTGATCGCGATATACGGTTCCGTCGGTAAAGACGGCGTCACTCAGGAGTATTTTCACTCGAAACCTCATACATTTTTAGAAAAGTTCAAAAGTATAGCAGAAGCGCGCCGTTTGAGTATTTTTTTGGAGATATTTATTGAACTCAAAAGGGATTTAGTTGCTTATAATATAGAACCTCATATAATCTATACCCTAAAACAGAAATCAAGGTTTATCAATGAAAATAGTCGTTATCCAAGGGCCGAATCTCAATATGTTGGGAGTACGTGAAACACAAGTGTACGGTCCGATGCGTTTGGAACAGATTCATGCGCAAATGAAAGACGTTGCAACGCAAAACGGTGTCGAGATCGAGTTTTACCAAAGCAATCTCGAAGGAGAAATTGTCGACCGTATTCAAGAGTGCTACGGCGATGCGGACGGAATCATCATCAACCCGGCAGCCTATACACACACTTCTATCGCTATCCGCGATGCGATCAGCGCCGTAAACCTTCCGACAATCGAAGTACATATCAGTAACATTTACCGTCGTGAAGAGTTTCGCCAAAAAAGCATGACGGCTCCTGTATGCACCTCTTCGGTTATCGGTTTCGGACCTTTCGGATACCATTTGGCAATGGTAGGTATGATGCAGATTTTGAGTGAAATCAGTGCAATGCGTCAAGCGCATGCGCAACAACAAGGTGCGGTAGAAGAGTAATGCCTCTTGCACGGCGGCTGGATGATCGGCATACGGTGTATATCGATCGCCGTTTTCCCTCGAAGCGTCGTGAAAAATCGCCTCATCGATACCGCGCCGTGATCGGTGTCGGCGGAAATATCGGAGATACTCGACGACGGATGCATCATCTATGGGTATATTTGGTAAAATTATCACTGCTGCAACCGATTCAAGGCGGTGTGATTCTTCGAAATCCCCCTTTCGGGTATTCGGAGCAAAACGATTTTGACAATACGGTCATCGAGATTGCAACATCGTTGGAGCCGAAGGCGCTGTTAAGGCTGATATTGAAAATTGAAAAACGTTTTGGGCGAAAACGGAGTTTTCCGAATGCGCCGAGAACGTTGGATTTGGATATTCTGTTTTTCGATGATCGGGTAATCCGTTCGGAAAAACTGAATATCCCTCATCTGCATTGGCAAGAGCGGAAGAGCGTGACAATTCCGTTAGGAAGTTTGACCCACAAGAGTGTACGGAGACGATTATGACCATTTTGACATTTAGCGGTACGACTCCGGCAGAGGCGCTTAAAAAGGCGCAATTAGAGGTCGGGGAAGAAGCCGTACTGATCGAAACCCGCGAAATACAGAAAAAGTCTCTCGGTAAAAGCGCTTTGTATGAAATTGTCGTCGGTGTGGAAGAAGATGCGGCTCCCAAACCTAAACCGAAACCGCAGGAACCTTTGACCAAACAGCGTCCTCTGGCCCAAAAAAGCAGCGACGTTTTGTACAATATTTCCGAAGCGGCGAAACAAATCTCGAAAATCGCCGAAGTGACCGAAGAAGAACGCTCGGCTCCCCGCCAAGCTCCGGCAGCGGAGAGCGAAGATCTCAAACGGATCAAAGAAGAGATTGAAAAACTCGGCGACAAAGTCAAATTGATTCAGAATATGTTCTGGTCGGAAAAAACGCCTAAAACGACGGCAGCCATCCCCCCTGAATTCGCCGAAATTTATCGTCTGGCACAGCAAAGCGGAATGGACCAGGAACACCTTGACGAGATCATGCATCTGACATTGGAGCATATGCCCTCGAAGATGCGGGAGAGCTCCGAGACGGTTAAACGTTATTTTCAAGTTTTGATGCGTAAAATGATTCCGGTTCGGATCGAAACTCCTCCGAAAAACGGCGGGAAAAAAGTGATTATGCTCGTAGGGCCGACCGGAGTCGGTAAAACGACGTCGATAGCCAAACTGGCCGCCCGTTTTTCGTACTTGCTGGAGAAAAAATACAAAGTAGGTCTCGTCGTTCTCGATACGTACCGTATCGGGGCGGTCGAGCAGCTGATGCAGTATGCGCGGATGATGAAACTCGGGATCGAGACGGTCGTCGACCCGCCGGAGTTCTCGAGTGCGCTCAATGCCCTTCGATACAGCGATTATATCCTGATCGATACGATGGGTTCATCCCCGTATGACAAAGGGAAAATCGAGAAAATCTACGAGTGTCTGCGCGGTAACGACACCGATTACAGCGTCGACGTCGTTTTGGTAATGCCGAGTTCGATCAAGTACGAAGACCTCAAAGCGACATATGAGAACTTTGCCCCTTTGGGGATCGATACGATGATGTTTACGAAACTGGACGAGACTCGGGGATTCGGCAATATCTTCTCGCTAGTATATGAAACAAAAGTGCCGATCAGTTACTTTTCGGTGGGTCAGGAAGTTCCGGAGGATTTGGTGGTCGCCAGCAGCGACTTTTTGGTCGAATGTTTGATGAACGGATTTCGTAAAGGTGAAATGCCATGAACCACCAAGCCTCGAAACTCGAAGCTTTAGTGAATCAAAACCGTCAGGTCAATGCTAAGAAAACCCGCTTTATCGCTATAACCAGCGGTAAGGGAGGAGTCGGGAAAAGTACTATCAGCTCCAATATGGCCTATTTGATGGCGAAATACGGTCTGAAAGTGGGTATTTTCGATGCCGATATCGGACTGGCGAATCTGGATGTGATGTTTAACGTCAAAATCCAAAAAAATATTTTGCATGTTCTCAAAGGGGAAGCCAAGGTCGAGGACATTTTGGTTCCGATCGAGAAAAATCTGGTACTGATACCGGGAGAGAGCGGTGAAGAGATATTCAAATACGCTTCGGGCGGATTGTTCGAGCGTTTTATGGATCAGGCTTCGGTTCTGGATGATCTGGACGTGATGATTATTGATACCGGGGCGGGGATCGGGGAACATATCCAGCTTTTTCTACGCGCCTGTGACGACGTGATCGTCGTGACGGTTCCCGATCCTGCGGCAATTACCGATGCGTATGCGACGATCAAGGTAACGGCGCGACTGAGAGATGAAATCAATGTTATAATGAATCAGGTCCGTTCGGCCAAAGAGGCGGAAGGTCTGTTTGAAAAGATTCATAAAGTAGCGCAGGCGAACATCGGCGGCAGTTTAAGCCTGAATTATTTGGGACAAATTTCCAATGATGCCAAAATATCGACCAGCGTGAAAAAAAGGGCATTATACAGCCGTGATTTTCCCAGTGCCGTACCGACAATCGAATTAGAACAGATTGTTAAGCGTATCGCAAAAAAACTGGAACGAAATGTGCTGGTAGACCCTAAAGAGAGCGGTTTGGGCGGATTATTTAAACGTCTGATGGAACATTTTTGACGCGATATCGGTCAGAGTGAGCCTCCCGTTTTTTTAGCTTGAGATCGAAGAGAAGGGTAATACTATATGCGGGGATCGAATTTTGTCTCTTTCTTAACAGTACAGGGTTTTTTCATCGGTATTGTTTTTGGGATACTTAAATCGACGTCGCCGGAGAACTTTTTGGGATTTGTTATCCTGATAACGGTCTTTTTTTATCTTTTTGCCCACTTATGCGTCGGATTCTTTTTTCAGACGATTGATATAAAAGCGAATTCATTTCCTAAAAGTTCGCATGAGCATAATCTCGATTTTTTTGTTCGGGAGATCAATAAACGAGAACAGTTTATAGACGCGTTTTATACACATAAAGCCGAGTTATTGGATGATAACGGACGAGGTCAGGAATGAGCGGAGCTAATATCTATACACAAGAACTAAAACACCGTGAAGACCAATTGGCTATTCAATATCTTCCGGCGGTCAAAGCGATGTCGTTCCGACTGAAAGAGCGTTTGCCGAGTTCGATCGATTATATGGATTTATGTGCGATCGGAACGGAAGAACTGGTCAAACTGGCCCGTCGGTATGATGAGTCTCAAAACGACTCTTTTTGGGGATACGCAAAAACACGGGTATACGGAGCGATGCTCGATTATCTCCGGTCGCTCGATATGGTGAGCCGCTCCAGCCGTCGGTTGATTAAAGAGATCGATAATGCAATCGAACTTTATATGGCCGATCACGACGATGAACCCTCGGATAGCGAGCTTGCCGAGATGCTGGGGATCGAAGAAGACAAAATTCATGAAGCCCGTATCGCTTCGGATATCTATACGGTGATGCCGCTGGACGATCAGCTAGGAACTCCCGAAGAGGGGGGGATGCTGGAGCGAATCGAGCACGAAGACCTGATTGAAGCGATTAAAGAGGTGTTGATCCGTTTTGATGAACGGGAGCAGATGATAATCCAGCTTTACTATTTTGAAGAGCTGACACTCAAAGAGATCAGCGAAATCGTCAACATAACCGAATCAAGAATCTCGCAAATTCATAAAACGGTGATTCGGCGGATTAAAGAAGCGGTGGGAGGAAGATAATGGCGGATATTCTATCGCAAGAAGAGATCGACGCCCTTCTAGACGTTGTCGACGATGAGGGAGACAGTGTCCTAGAAACGGGTGACGACGCCCTTTTCCCGCAGCGCCAGATCACCCTGTACGATTTTAAACGTCCAAACCGTGTTTCCAAAGAACAATTACGGGCATTCCGCGGTATCCATGACAAAATGGCCCGTTCCATCGCATCCCAGATATCCGCAATTATGCGTTCGATTGTCGAGATTCAGCTTCACTCGGTCGACCAGATGACCTATGGGGAATTCTTGATGTCGCTGCCGAATCCTACCAGCTTCAACGTATTCTCGATGAAACCGTTGGAGGGGAACGGAGTTTTGGAAATCAACCCTTCGATCGCTTTTCCTATGCTGGATCGGATTCTCGGGGGGAAAGGGGAACCGTTCGAAGCCAATCGGGAGTTTTCCGATATCGAGCTCTCCTTGTTCGAGACGATTCTACGCGTTATGATGGGGACGCTTCGTGAAGCATGGGCTCCCGTCACTGATCTCTATCCGCAAGTAGAATCGAAAGAATCGAGTCCGAACGTCGTTCAAATCGTTGCCCAAAACGAAATCGTCGTGATGGTCGTTATGGAGATCATCATCGGACACAGTTCGGGTATGATGAATATCTGTTATCCCGTTATCGCACTGGAACCGGTATTGCCGAAGTTGGCGAGCCGCGATCTGATGCTCAATGAAACCAGCTCTAAAAAAAGCCGGAACCAGGAACTTCAAGTTCTCCTCGGGGGGGCACATGTCAATATCGAGGTTAATCTTGGGGAAGCGGAATTGACGCTTCATGAGTTGCTGGAATTGGGAGAAGGGGATATAATACGCCTCAATATTCCTGCAGACGACGTCGTCAATGTCAGCGTAGACGGAAAAGAGCGTTTTGTCGGACAGATGGGACTGCGCCGGTTTCGTAAATCGATTCAGATCACTTCCGTTATCGATACGGAAAAAGATGCCGTTAAACGGGCTCTTAAAGAGTTTGAAACCAAACGTAAAGCACGTATCAGCGGCGTAAAAGAGATGATTCGAGGGCCATTAGAAGAAGAGGAGGATGAAGATGAGTGATTTTGCCGGCGTATTCGCAAATGAAGCCATTGCTACGATTGAAGGGCTTACGGGACAGACACCGGTAATCACACTGAAAGAAGCGGAAGATATCTCTATCATTTCCAACATCATTCCTCCAATCGCACTGGTACACGTCAGTTTCAGCGGCGATACTTCCGGGCGCGGTCTTGTCATGATGCCGCCCCAATTGGCTACCGCACTCGGAGACATGATGCTCGGAGGCGAAGGGGAAGCACAAGATACGATGTCCGATGAAGATATGGATGCGGCCAAAGAGATCGTCTCGAATATCGTAGGGGCGATGAGCACCTCTTTAGGTTCTCAAAAAGAGCTTCCGAAATTGACGATTAAACCGGAAAAAGCGGAGTTTATCTCTGAAAACGGAGAAGTCAATCTCGACGCTTTTGCCAAAATGTTCGTCTTTAATTTCGAGTTGGGATCGATTAAATCGTTGATGATGTTTGCGATCGATTCGCAGATTAATGCCGCACTAAGCGGAAATAATAACGTTGTTTCTTCTCCTTCCAAGCCTATAGGAAGTATTTTCGATGATCCTACCCCGGAGCCTGCCGTCAAACTTGAAGAGGGGGAGATGAAAAATATCGGTCTTATTCTGGATGTCAAACTCCCCGTTCGGGTCCGCATCGGAAAAAAGAAAATGCTCCTTAAAGATGTTCTCAGCATGGATATCGGTTCGGTCATCGAACTGAATCAACTGGCGAACGACCCTTTGGATATTTTGGTGGACGATCATGTTATCGCACAAGGGGAAGTAGTTATTGTCGATGGAAACTTCGGAGTGCAGATTACCTCGATAGGAACCAAGCGCGACCGACTGAATAAACTCAAAGGATAAGGATGCCGGCTCGAAAAGGGAAAAAAAAAGAGTATCCGAGCAGCCGGTATGTCAAGGACATCAAATCTGCCGATGTATGGAGCGTTTTTAAAATTATTTCCGACTTTGTTCAAGGGTATGACGAGCTCGGCGAGCTAGGGCCTTCGGTAACGATTTTCGGCAGTGCACGGATGGATGAAAATCATCCGTACTATGTCCAAGCCCGGGAACTGGCGGGTATGCTGGCAGAGAGAGGATACAATATCATCACCGGTGGCGGACCGGGAATTATGGAAGCGGCAAACCGCGGCGCATATGAATACGAAGAGGTCGAATCGATCGGATTGAATATCGAGCTTCCATCCGAGCAACTTCCTAACCCGTACATAACAAAAGGGCGTAGTTTCGATTACTTTTTTTCCCGTAAGGTAATGTTGGTACGATACTCTATGGCATATGTCATTTTCCCGGGCGGTTTCGGAACGCTTGACGAGATGTTTGAGGCATTGACGCTTATTCAAACACGGAAGGTTTGGGGGGTACGACTTTTCGTCGTAGGAACCGAATTTTTCGCTCCGTTGATGGAGTTTATCCGAACCAAACTTATTGCGGAAGGGATGATTGACGAAGCGGATTTGAATTTGATCATTTTGACGGATGATCTTCATTTCGTTGTTAAAGAGATTGAGAAATCACTGGTCAAACAGATGGTAACCTTGGAAGAAGAGGGATTGGACAATACGAAGTATTATCAACTCCTTTCCACCTATATGGCAGACAGGACTGCAGAAGAAGGAACTGATATTTAATGGCAAAAAAAGTTTTGATCGGAATGAGCGGAGGAGTCGATTCGACCGTTTCGACATTGCTGCTTAAAGAGCAGGGATACACAGTGGAAGGGGTCTATATGAAGCTCCATTCCAAACCCGGCTATCATGAGATCCATCAAGCGCGTGCACAGAAAGCCGCCGACTTTGCCGGTGTGAAACTTCATATTCTTGACTTGCAGGAACAATTCAACGAAAAAGTATTCACTCCGTTTATCGAAACGTATAAAGAGGGAAAAACTCCAAACCCGTGCGCATTGTGTAACCGAAATATAAAATTCGGAGCGATGGTGGCTTATGCGGACAGTATCGGGGCCGATTATGTGGCGACGGGACATTATATACGGCATGACGGGCAGTATCTATTGCAGGCACAGGATGATACGAAGGATCAGAGCTATTTTCTGTTTTACATCGATCCTGCATTGGTTCCGAGACTCCTGTTTCCTCTGGGAGAGCGTCATAAGAGCGATATCAAAGCATTTGCAGCTAGCATAGAAGGGTTGGAATCGTTTGCGTCACAAAGCGAGTCGAGTGAGATCTGTTTTGTAGAGACGACCTATATGGATGTCCTAAAACCTTACGTTCCCGTCGATCAGGAGGGAGATGTCCTTGATCTGGAAGGAAACGTTGTGGGGACTCATAAAGGGTACATGCACTATACGATCGGCAAACGCAAAGGGTTCACCGTACGCGGAGCGCACGATCCCCATTTCGTTGTGGAAATCCGTCCGGAGACGAATCAAATCGTGGTAGGGCCGCGTGAAGCGCTGGAATGTAACCGTGTCGAACTGGAACGGGTCAATATGTTCGATACCCGTAAAGAGTTCACATGCGAAGTCAAACTGCGCTATCGTACAACAGCGGTCAAATGTCATGTAAGAATAGAAAATGATCGTGCAACCGTCGAGTTAGATGAACCTGTCCTTGGAGTAGCATCCGGGCAGGCAGGTGTTTTTTATGACGGAGAACGGCTACTGGGCGGCGGCTGGATCGTTTGATTCTACATCCGTAGGCACCGCTATTCCATCGGAAGGTTGTGCGGCTTCGGATGCGGAAGAAGGTTCCGTATCGTTTATCGGTTCCTCGGTAGTCGGAAACAGTTCGCCGAGAGGATTGCTTTCATTGGATTCATGCGGAGTCTCTTCGACTTTTGGAGGCGCCATAACCTCTTGAAACTGAGGAATAACGATACCGCGGCGTTTCATGATTTTGTAGATTATTCGAGAACGGTTTTTGACATATTTTTGGTTCCCGAGCGGATTGTATTTGATCGGATTCGGTAAAACCGCTGCCAAACGGGCCGCCTCTTCGCCGCTGAGCCGTTTGGCACTTTTATGATAATAATGGCGTGCCGCCGCTTCAATCCCGAAAATACCGTCCCCCCATTCGGCAACATTGAGATAAATTTCCAAAATTCTCCGTTTGGTAAGGGTATTTTCGATTCTCCATGTCAAAATGGCCTCTTTGATCTTGCGTACCGGATTTTTGCTCGGTGAGAGATAGAGATTTTTGGCCAATTGCTGGCTGATGGTACTTCCTCCCGCAATCGAACCCTTTTTCAAACTTCGTTCCAACGCCTGTTCCATCCCGTCGACGTCAAACCCGTCATGGTTCCAGAATTTGTCGTCTTCTCCGATCAAAACCGCTTTGATAACATTGGGGGATATCTCAGAAAAGGTGATCCATTTTTGGGTAATCGATTTGTCTTTATTTTCAGAAGCCCATTGTTCTTGACGGTATTGCATGAAAGCGGTTGGAATCGGATGGATGTCGCGAAGTTCCGAGACATCGGGATAGACGAAATAGCGGCCGATATCGACGATACCGCCGAGCAATAAAATGATTAAAACGAGTTTGAATTTCTGCATTATGACTCCGTGTTGAGTTTGGGCAAATGCCATTGTTTCAGATACGCGAGTAAACGTAGTGCGATTGCGAATCCGGCGACGGCAGCGACGCCGAGAGTCCCCATCCATCCCAGGGCGACGAGAATGAGGAGGAAAACCGATACGATCAGGGCGATCGAGCCGTAAAAGTCACTGACCAAGACCGCCGGAACCTGATTGATCAAAATATCCCGCAGGACTCCGCCGCCGATTGCGGTAAGAAAGCTCAGGATAATCACCCCGAAAAAATTAAATCCCGCCGAAATAGCCAGCAATGCCCCCGTGATACTGAATGCAACCAAGCCGATCGTATCGGAGATGACGAACAGCCACTGACGTTCGATTTGCTGGCGGTGGTAAAGGCGAAAGACAAATGCGATGGCAACGGTGCCGATGACGGTAATCGCCGGATAGTATTCGGTGAATGCAAAGGGGGTCCGATCAAGGATGACATCCCGAACGACACCTCCTCCTAATGCAGTCAAAGAGGCACTGATGACAACTCCTAAGAGATCGAGATTGTTACGCACCCCTACCAGAAAACCGCTCAGGGCGAACGCAATGATACCGAGGATATCGGCAACAACGATCAGATCAATTTGCGGCATCGGGAAGGCGGTAATTCTCTTTGAACGTTACGTACCGTTTGGCGGAAGCATACAACTCAGCGATCTCTTCATCGTTCAATTCCCGTACGACTTTGGCAGGGCTTCCCATGATGAGCGAGCGGGGCGGGAAAACTTTGTTTTTGGTGACAAGAGCACCGGCACCTACGATCGATTCTTTACCGATAACGGCACCGTCGAGGATCGTGGCACTCATTCCGATCAGGCAGGCGTCTTCTATCGTGCATCCGTGAAGCATGACTCGGTGGCCTACGGTAACGTCGTTTCCGATGATCGTCGGATAGCCGTCTGAAGCGTCTTCCTTTTTATGGTGGGTGACATGAACCATACTCAGGTCTTGGATATTGCTGCGATCGCCGATTTTAATAGTATGGACGTCGCCGCGTACGACACAGCCGAACCAGATGCTGACGTCTTCACCCATCTCTACACGTCCGATGACGTCGGCAGAAGGGGCGATCCAGACCTTATCCGCCATGGTCGGAGTGTAGTGCAAATAGTTCGAAATCATCTCTTTTAGCTCTCTTTAAACAGCCGCGTCGTTAGTTGATGAACGTAGTTCGGAGACTGTTTTTTTACCGAATTATACATTTTATTCGTCTGCATTTCGGCAATTTTATGGCTGTCGATCAGATTATTCCCTTCAGGTTTAATCTTGACATAGCTGCCGTCATTTTGCAATTCGTGCGCCAATACCGTATCCGAGCTTTGAAGCTGGAGGATTTGGATCAGTTTGTCGGCGATCTCTTCGCCTTGAATCGGAGTCAATAGTTCGATACGGCGCAAGAGGTTTCGCGGCATCCAGTCTGCACTGGAGATATAGGTTTGCGGCGTAGAGTGTTTAAAATAGAAGATACGGGCATGTTCGAGATATTTCCCGATGATCGAGATGACACGGATATTTTCGCTCACTCCCGGTACTCCCGGGCGGAGACAGCAGATTCCTCGGATAATCAATTCGATTTTCACCCCTGCCTGAGACGCTTTATAAAGTGCTTTGATGATATCTTCGTCGACCAGTGCATTCATTTTGGCGATAATCACCCCTTCGCTTCCCATGCGGGTTTCATTTTGGATAAGGGAAAGAATCTTCGGTTTGATTTGGGTCGGAGCCATGTAGAGCTCATGGAGTTTCCCTTTTTTACTGAATCCGGTGAGGAAGTGAAAAAAACGGGTCATGTCGTGAGTAATGGCATCGTTGGAAGTCATATAGCTGATATCGGTATAGATGGTAGCGGTGGAAGGGTTGTAGTTTCCGGTTCCGATATGGGCGTATTGTTTGAGTTTCCCATCCACCCGTCGGGTAATGAGAGCGGCTTTTGCGTGTACTTTAAATCCTGCGATTCCGTAGATAACATGCGCACCGGCATTCTCGAGCGCTTTTGCCCAGATGAGGTTGTTCTCTTCGTCGAAACGGGCTTTAAGCTCGACCATAACCGTTACCTGTTTCCCCGATTCCGCGGCACTGATAAGCGATTGGACGATCGGAGATTTCGAACCTGAACGATACAGGGTCATACGGATGGAGACGACATCGGGATCTTTGGCGGCGATTTGTACCATACGGACAACCGGTTCAAAACTCTCAAACGGATGGTAGAGGAGAAGGTCTTGTTTGTCCAATGTCGCATAAAGGCTTTCGTCCGTATCCAAAGGCGGGAGATTTCGCGGTTTGAAACTCGGACTGGTGAGGTGGGCGAAATCTTTGTTTCCGACCACTTGCCAGAGGCTTCCGAGATTGAGATAGGTTTGAAAACGGTAAATGTCATCTTTATAAACATTGGCATGGCGATTGAAAAAATTGAGAAGATCGTCATCCGCATGGACGCTGAGTTCTAAACGGACCAACTCCCCTTTTTTACGGAGTTTCAGACCTTCTTCTAGGATCTCCATAAAATCGTCTGCTTCCTCTTCTTCGATAGCGATATCGGCGTTGCGTGTGACACGGAAAGCGGCGAATTTGATCAGCTCATAGCCCGGAAAAAGGTCTTGGATATGTTCGGCGACGATACTTCCGATCGGAATATAGATGCGATTATTGATTTCGACGAAGCGGGGTAATACCCGCGGAATGCGGATGAGCCCGTAGCGCTCGATCGTCGGGTCTTCTTTATCGCGGAGTTTGACGATTTGTCCGAATCCCAGATTGTTTAGGTGCGGGAACGGATGGGTAGCATCGATCGCAATAGGAATGACGACGGGATAAATGTTCTCATGAAAATACTTATCGAGATATTTGCGCTGTTCGGCGGTGACCTCTTTATACGATTGAAAAAAGATTCCCTCTTTTTCCAGCTCTTTCATAATACCTTGAAGACACTCTTCGACGGCACGAAGTTCGTTATGGAGATAGGCGCGAATTTCACGGAGCTGATGAAGCGGCGTGAAGCGGTCGGCACCTGATACGTTGACTCCGGCGCTGAAAAGTTTTTTAAGGCCCGCAACGCGGATCATGTAAAATTCATCCAGATTCGTTCCGTAGATGGCTAAGAATTTGAGACGTTCAAACAGCGGCAAAGAGACATCTTGCGCTTGTTTGAGAACACGTGTGTTGAATTGGAGCCAAGAAAGCTCGCGGTTGATATAGAGGGCAGGATCTTTATAATTTTGGGGCATAGTGTCTACCGTTTGTTTAAGTTTGTATGATTATATTATACTTAGGGTTACAAAAGGGGTACATATGAGCACATTTCAAATTTTAATGTTTGCCGCAACGCTTTTTTTTGCCTATCAGATTTTTCGGCACGTGCAGCAGCTAGACTATTCCCTCCCTCAGGAGAGCCAAGAAAGAGAGCGTAACACAGCCGTTTCTTCAGCATCTTCTTTAACCGATCAGGCGGACAGCGCGTATGAACGAGGAGCGATCGAAGAGGCGAAAACTTATTTGGAAGAGGCACTTTCACTTGAATCTCATAATCCTGAAATAATGAATAAACTTGCCTTTGTGACGGCAAAGTCAGGAGACCGGATCAATGCGATCGAATTATACGAGCGCTCCTTGGAACTGGACGAAAACGACGACCTGACTCATAATGCCATCGCGTCGTTGTACCGTTCAGAAAAGGCTTACGAGAGGGCGCAGGACCATTATCTCAAAGCGCTTGAAATCGACGATACCTATGCACAGACTTACTATAACTACGGTAACTTATTAGTCGATATGCATGAAAAAGAGGAAGCCCGCAATATGTATAAAAGAGCATTGCAATTGCAAAGCGATTTCCCGCAGGCACGCGAGGCGTTGCTATCGCTTGGGAGTGAATAATGATAGATAATCAAGCACGTTTGGCAGTATTGATCGATGCGGATAATTCTCAGCCCTCCATCATCGAAGGATTGATGGATGAGATTGCGGCACACGGAATCGCGAGTGTCAAACGGATTTACGGGGACTGGACCGATACCAAGCTCAAAGGGTGGAAAAGCGTTCTTCTCGAGCACGGGCTGCATCCGATGCAGCAGTTTGCCTACACGACGGGAAAAAATGCGACCGATAGCGCGATGATCATCGATGCAATGGATTTGTTGTATACAAAAAACTTTGACGGTTTTTGCATCGTTTCCAGCGACAGCGATTTTACCCGTTTAGCGAGCCGGATTCGCGAATCGGGAATCAAGGTGTATGGCTTCGGAGAACAAAAAACGCCGAAGTCGTTTATCGGAGTTTGCGACAAATTCATTTTTACCGAAAACCTCCGCCGCTCCTCGAACCCAAAAGAGAATGTTCCGGTAAAAATCAAACCGGATGGAAAAGCACTCTTGGCCCTTGTCCGCAATGCGGTTGAAGATACGACGAACGAAGCGGGATGGTCGTATCTGGGGGCGATCGGACAAAAACTGATCAACAAATCCCCGGAATTCGATCCGCGCAGTTACGGATACAAAAAACTGCTTGATCTGATCGAAGGATTGGGCGAATTCGAATTCAAATTTTCCGATCCCCTCTCGGGGTCCCAAGCGGTTCATGTCCGTATCAAACGCCACAAAAGGAGCTATGAAAAATGACGGTTCAGGAAATCTACACTTTTCTCGACGAACTTTCCCCTTTTGCATTGCAGGAGAGCTGGGACAATTCCGGATTGCTGGTCGGTGATTTTTCGCAGGAGATTTCCTCCGTCATCTTGAGTATCGATATCGATGAAGAGCTGATCGAGACGATCCCCGAAAATGCTCTTTTGATCACCCACCATCCGATCATTTTCGGAGGGTTGAAACAGCTCAAATTCAACCAGTATCCTGCCAAAATCATCGCTCCGATGATCCGTAAAAATATTTCCAATATCGCTATGCACACCAATTTCGACCAAACTCATTTGAACGATTACGTTGCCGAAAAAGTGTTAGGCTATCCGATTATCGCCAAAGAGGGATTTGTCGCCTATCTGGGAATAGATGAACCCTATGAGCTGTTTGCGGAGAAAATCAAAATGGCATTGGGGTTGCCGAATGTCCGCGGTGTTCGTTGTCACGATCATATCAAAACCTGTGCTTTGGTCACCGGATCGGGAGCATCGCTGATGCGCAATATCGAAGCGGAATGCTTTTTGACGGGAGACATCAAATATCACGATGCGATGGAAGCAAAAGCATTAGGATTGTCGATGATTGACATCGGGCACTATGAGAGTGAACGCTATTTCGGCGAGGTTTTAGGGGGGTATTTGGAAAAATTAGGATTGAGTGTTATAATTTCGCCATCAAAAAACCCCTTCAGCTATCTTTAGCGCAAATTAGGTAATTGTGTAACCCCAAAAGGAATCGTATGAACAAACACCTTGAACAATTGATCGAGCTTTCATTGGTAGATAAAGAGATCGATGCGTTTGAACCGCAGATCGAAGAAGCGAATCTTCAGTACGAAGCGCTAATGGCAACTCAAAACGGCATTGCAAACGAGATTGCCGCATTGAAACAAGAGATCAAAGACGAACAGATCAAAAAACATAAAAACGAGCTTCATTTAGCGGAACTTTCCGCAAAATTGGATGATAACAGCAAAAAAAGCGCTGAAGTCAAAACCGAGCGGGAAATGAAATCGCTTCAGCTTGAAGAAGAGATCGCAAAAGAGCAAGTGAGCTTTGCAAACGAAGAGATCGAACGTTTGGAAAAACTGATCGACCACAAACAAAGCAAAATCGACGAGCTCGAAGCAAAATCGGCTGAAATCGAAGGGACGATTTCTACGGTTAAAGCGGATGTCGACGTTAAATTGGGACGTATCGACGAAGAGCGTAAAGAGGTATTTGCCCGCAAAGAGGCGCTTGTCGGTGCGATGAACCAAAAAGGGCTCTCTTTTTACCAAAAAATCCGCCGCTGGGCGAAAAACACGACAGCCGTTCCGGTTCGTAACCAAGCGTGTATGGGATGCTATATGGCAATCAGTGATAAGGTTTATTCTGACGTTATCAAAGGGGAAGAGATCACAATGTGTCCTCATTGCGGTCGTATCCTATATCTAGAACCTTCATCTGACGCAATCGGTGCGTAACGTAGCGTTCGATATTTTTTATACTTTGGTCGCGGCGTTTTTGTACGTCGCGGCATTGCCGCTTCTTTTTGTCTTATCTTTCAAGAAAAAATACCGTCAGTCGATTCCCGCCCGTTTTTTCGGAAGTAAAAACCCTCCGTTTCCCGAGCATGACATTTGGTTTCATGTCTGTTCTTTGGGTGAAGCCAAGGCTATTGCACCGGTGGTGGAGCGATTAAACGCTCACAAGATCGCGATTAGCGTTATTACCCATACGGGATTTGAAGCGGCATCGAAATACGCGGCAGAAGTACGGTATCTTCCGTATGAATTATGGCTATGGATTTGGATGAAACGTCCTAAGACCGTCGTGGTGTTGGAAGCGGAGTTTTGGTATCTGCTGTTTCGGCTGGCACATATACGCGGTGCCAGAGTCATTGCGTTGAATGCCCGTATCAGCGAGCGCAGTTTTCCAAAATACTATCGCATGCGCTGGTTCTATCGGATTTTACTGCGTCAGTGCGACCGTATTTTATGCCAAAGCAGCGAGGATATGGCCCGTTTTATTGCGCTTGGGGGGCGTAATGTCGAAGTCGTCGGCAATATCAAGCTGGCTCAGAAAATCGAGGCGACGAAACATTATCCGAAACCCGACGGTCTACTCATCGTCGCGGCAAGTACCCATGAGGGAGAAGAAGAGGGGATTTTGCGAGGTTTTCTTGCGTACCGGGAGCAAAACCCTTCTGCCAAACTTTTGGTGGTCCCCCGTCATCCCGAACGGTTTGCAAAAGTCAGGGAACTGATCGCTCATGTAGCACCGACGGTCGGTTTTTCGTGCTGGAGCGAATCTCAAAGTATTTCGGAAGTAATAACCCTGATCGATGCGATGGGAGAACTTAATAATTTTTATGCAATCAGCGATATTGCGATCGTAGGAGGGGCATTCGTCCCGATCGGCGGGCATAACCCGCTGGAACCCGCAACGTTCGGATGTAAGATTATTACCGGGGAAGAGATATTTTTGCAGCGTGAGCTGTTCAAATACGTCTCTCATGTCCAGTTTACATCGTTGCAAGGGGTTGCGGAGGCATTGAAACATGCGGAGTCACTGCCTCCTTCACAGATCAACGGAAACGTTGACTTAGATAGAGTATTAGATAATTTAACGGAGAAATAAAATGGAAAAACCAAAAGCGTACAAGCTTCTCGCAGAGCAAGAGGGGATATCCAACTCTGAGGCCAAATCATTGATTGACCGGGGTTTGGTATATGTCGGAAATAACAAAGTGATGATCGCACGGGGCGAGATCAGCCCCAAAACGATTTTTACGGTTCAAAAAGTGGAAAAAGTACGTCCGATTTTTGAGAACGATGATCTGATCGTCGTCGACAAACCGGCATTTGTAAACTCGGACGAAATCGAGCGGCAGTTCAAAGGGGCCCAGTTGCTTCACCGGCTTGACCGGGAAACAAGCGGTGTCTTGATGTTGGTTAAAAACGAAGAATTCCGTCTTAAAGCGATCGGCGAGTTTAAAAAAGACAAGGTTTACAAAGAATACGTTGCATGGGTGGACGGAATCGTCAGCGAACCGTTTGTGGTCGACCAGCCGCTCATCACGGAGAAAAAAGGGAACAAAGCGTATACCAAAGTGGCTAAAAAAGGGAAACCTGCGATTACAGAGGTGACACCGCTGGAAGTATCGGCGAAGAAAACCAAAGTCCAATTGATCATCCATCACGGACGTACCCATCAGATCCGTGCTCATCTCAAATTTGCGCAGCATCCGATTATCGGAGATGAGAGCTACGGCGGACGTCCCTCGAAACGGGTAATGTTGCATGCGAAGAAAGTGACGTTGCTGGGGAAAACGTTTGAAGCTCCTGAGCCGAAAGTGTTCGCCCATTTCGGGAGTTAATATTTTTTGTCCTTTTCTTTATTAGAAAAGAAAAGCGCCGTTCAAACAGAACGCTACCAGCCGTTTGGGCACTACTGCCAACGGCTGGGCTCTAGGTGTGTTTTCGCGGCATAATTTATAAAATAATACCTAAAGCCGTTCCAAAGGCAGGAGTGCCGAGAGGAACGAGCGTTCTTGGATCACGATATGCTCTTTTGATACTTTTCTGACTAAACAGAAAAGTATAAGACGATAATAAAGTCTAAATCAAGAAAAAATTAAGTATAATGCGAAACTTTTTAGCCCCTTATACAGGTACCATTTAGGAGTTTTTAGTGTTTGATACGCTAACCGAATCGTTTACATCCGCCATCCGCAAAATCCGTTTTCACGATGATGAAAAGGCATTGAGCAAAGCTCTCGGCGAGCTTAAAAAAGCCCTTTTGAAAGCGGATGTGAATCATAAAGTCGTTAAAGAACTGATTGATTCGGTTGAGCTTCAAACCAAACAAAGCGGCATCGGGAAAGACCAATTTCTCAATGCGCTTCGCAGCTCTTTATATGAGCTGCTTGACGTAAAAGGGAAATCCGGATTCGTCTACGCTCCGGTATCACCGACCGTTATCTTAATGACCGGGTTACAGGGATCGGGTAAAACGACAACGACCGGGAAATTGGCAAACTGGCTGAAAACCCGTCAGAAAAAACGTGTATTGGTCGTTGCGGCGGACTTGCAGCGTCTTGCTGCGGTAGAGCAGCTTCGTCAGGTGTGCGGTGCCATCGATGTCGAATTGTACGCTGACGATGCGACCAAAAATCCGGTCGAAGTGGTTAAATCGGCATTGGAACACGCAAAAAAAGTGTTGGTAGACGTCGTACTGATCGATACCGCGGGACGACTTGCGATCGATGATGAACTGATGGGTGAATTGGCCGAGGTCAAAGCGGTCGCAAATCCTCATGAGATTTTCTATGTAGCCGATTCCCTCAGCGGTCAGGATGCTGTCCGCACTGCTGCGACGTTTAACGAGAAAATCGGGATCGACGGGGTCATCCTTACCAAATACGACGGCGACTCTAAAGGGGGTGTAGCCCTCGGTATCGCCTCTCAAATTCAGGTACCGCTTCGCTTTATCGGTGCGGGCGAAAAAATGGAAGATCTTGAGATTTTCCTTCCGGAGCGTATCGTCAACCGCCTGATGGGTCTTGGTGATATCGAAGGATTGGCGGAGCGTACGGCATCGGTGATCGATGAGAAAAAAGCCAAAGCATTGACCAAGAAGATCAAAAAAGGGGAATTCAACTTTAACGATTTTCTCGAGCAGATGGAAAGTCTCAAAAAAATGGGGAGCATGAAGTCTATCATGGGGATGATTCCCGGTATGGGCGGCATGGCATCGGCACTGAAAGATTTTGATTTGGAAAACTCGGGTCAGCTTAAGCAGATCAAGGCATTGGTCTCTTCGATGACGATGAAAGAGCGCGAAGACCCTGAATTGCTCAATAACAGCCGTAAAGCCCGTTTGGCAAAAGGGTGCGGTTTGGATATCGTCGAAGTAAACCGCATTTTGAAGCAGTTTAAAAACGCATCGAAAATGGCGAAGCGATTCTCCGGGAAGCAGGGGATGAAAGACCTCCAAAGCATGATGGGGCAGATGCAGGGAATGCGTTTACCGCGCTAATAGCCCCCAAATGCTAAAGACTGTGTTTAGAGAGAACCCAGTCTTTAGCATTTGAAGCGGCTTAGAGGTTTTTCTTTTACTTTTGTGGGTAAAACACTCTTCTAAGCTTCTTGGTGCAAAAAAAACATTTAAAGGACACACAATGGCAACAGTCATCCGTTTAACCCGTATGGGTCGTAAAAAACAACCTTTCTACCGTATCGCGGTAACAGACAGTCGCAAACGCCGTGACGGCGGTTGGATCGAATTGATCGGATATTACAATCCGATGACAGACCCTATCACTACCAAAGTAGATGAAGAGCGTCTAAACTACTGGTTGAGCGTCGGTGCTCAAATGTCAGACCGCGTTAAAAAAATTACCGGTAAATAATCATGGTCGCGGACTTCGTCGCAGGTTTTGCTAAACTGATCGCAAGTTACCCGGATGAGATCCGGGTAGAGTCGTTTGATGGCGACGAGGTGACCGAAATCATTTTGTATGCCAATCAGGCAGATGTGGGCAAGCTGATCGGAAAAGAGGGGAAAATGATCGGTGCGATCAAAACCGTCATTTCCGGATGCAAAGCCAAAGACGGGAAAAGTTACCGAATCAATGTCGAACCGCTTTCGTAATTCAACCCCGCAAAATCTTCTCCATGTCGCCACATTAGGCCGCACCGTCGGTTTAAAAGGGGACATGAAACTGAATCTCTTTACCGATTTTCCCGAACAATTCACTCCCAATGCCTCTTTCACCCTTGAAAACGGCAAAGAAGTAATTCTTACCTCCTATAACCCTGAACGCGAGCTGGTTCACATACAAGGGATAGATACCCCCGAAGCGGCGAAAGCGCTGACCAACGGAAAGCTTTTCACCACTTTTGAAGCAACGCGCGAGCGATGCAATTTGAGTGAAGGTGAATTTTTCTGGTTTGATCTGCTTGGGGCGAGTGTTATAGAAGGTGAGACTCTTTTGGGTCGTGTTCAAGAAATTGAACGGATCGGTGTACAAGATTATCTGTTGGTCGCAACGGATGAAGCACTTGTCGCAAAAGGGATGCCGGCTACGTTTCTTATCCCTTACATCGACCACTTTATCAAAACAAGCGATGCTGCGTCCAAGGTAATAACCGTAGAGGGTGGATTGGATCTACTGGAGGCATCTTGATGCGTTTTACGTATGTGACGATCTTTTCCAATTTGATCGAAGGGTATTTCCAAGATTCTATCCTCAAACGGGGGATAGAAGCGGAAAAATTTTCGGTTGCGTATTTGAACCCGAGAGATTTCAGCGCCTCCAAGCACCATAAAGTAGACGACACGGCTGCCGGCGGGGGTGCCGGTATGGTAATGACGCCGCAGCCTTTGTTTGACTCTCTGCGAACTCTCGACGATGACGCTCACATCATATTCGTCGCTCCGGTAGGAAAACAATTTACCCAAAACGATGCCAAACGCCTTGCCGGAAAGCCGCATGTCGTTTTCGTCAGCGGACGGTATGAAGGGATCGATGAGAGGGTTGTAGAACGTTTTGCGGATGAAGTGTTCAGTATCGGCGATTATGTTTTAACCGGAGGAGAATTACCTTCATTGGTGATGACCGATGCTATCGTCCGAAATATCGAAGGGGTGCTTGGGAACAGCGAATCTTTGGAGTATGAAAGTTTCGAATCTCCACTTTTGGAGGCCCCTTCATTCGGAAAACCCCCTGTCTATGAGAATATGCATGTTCCATCAGAATACTTAAAGGGAAATCACAGTAAAATTCGTGCACTAAAATCGTCTCTGTCTGAATGCAAAACAAAATACTTCAGGCCTGAGCAGCTTCAAAAGCATAAACTAAGGACATCTTATGAAAAATAAGTACATTGCAAGCTTCGAACAAGCGCAAATCGCTAGTAAAAACATCCCTGAGTTCCGTGCGGGTGATACTCTTCGTTTGGCAGTAACCATTAAAGAAGGTGACAAATCACGCGTACAAAATTATGAAGGTATCTGTATCTCTATTCGTGGAGAAGGTACCGGTAAAACTATTACTGTACGTAAAATCGGTGCAAACGGCGTCGGTATCGAACGTGTATTCCCGATCTACAGTGACAGCCTTGAAAAAATCGAAGTACTTCGCCGTGGTCGTGTTCGCCGTGCGAAATTGTTCTATCTTCGTGACCTTGCCGGTAAAGCTGCACGTATTAAAGAAATTCGTAAAAAATAATCTCCTATGCCGCAATCTGCGGCATTTTTTATCTCTTTTTCTTCCAAGGTTTACTAAACCTCATTATTAAAGAACTCCTATGACTGACTCTCTGATCCATTTTCAAAACGTTGATCTAATCTACGATACCGCATATGCGCTTCGCGGGATTGATTTAAGCATTCGCAGAGGTGAACATTGTGCTATCATCGGAGCGAACGGTTCGGGTAAATCGACCTTGATCAAGCTCATCTCCTGTGAGTTATACCCTTCTTATAAAAGTGATCCGTTTTGCCGCGACATTCTGGAAAAAAGCCGTTGGGAAATTGCAGAACTGCGCAAACGACTCGGAGTCATTACCAATGACATCCACTGGGCATTTCAAATGCAGGGGCAGAATTTACGCGGCTACGAAGCGGTTTTAAGCGGTTTTAACGGGACTCTCGGCATCTTTGCCCATCAAACCTATACGAACGAACAGCATGTAATCGCGCACGATGCGCTTGAGCGTTTAGGGATTGCCCATTTAGGCGATAAAGTGCTGGGAAATATGTCTACAGGTGAATTGCGTAAAATCGTCGTCGCCCGAGCGCTTGTTCATCCGATCGATGCGCTATTATTGGATGAACCGACGGTGGGCCTGGATATCAAAGCGCAAATCGATTTTATTGACATGATCCGTTCTCTTTCACGCAGCGGTACAACGATCATATTGGTTACACACCATATCGAAGAGATATTTGAGGAGATCAATAAAGTGGTCTTGCTCTCCGGAGGAACGATATACGCACAGGGGAAAAAAGAAGAAACGCTAAACAGCCAAAATATATCGGCTATTTTTGACATGAAACTCGCACTCGAGCGTGAGGGCGAACACTACCGTATTCGGTCGTTCTGATAGCTTTAATCCCCTTTTAGCGCCCGTTCGATATCGCGTTTGATACTTTTTTCTTTCATGTCTTCGCGCTTGTCGTAGAGTTTTTTCCCTTTGGCGATCGCGACTTGCATCTTGGCGAGGTTTTTGTCGTTGAAATAGATACTAAGCGGCACCAGTGTGAAGCCCTCTTTCTCGACCGCTTTAAACATTTTGTCGATCTGTTTTTTGTGCAGGAGAAGTTTGCGGCTTCCGCGCTCTTCGTGGGTATAGTATCGATGGGTTGTGTCGAGAACACCGATGTGGACACCGAATACAAACGCTTCGCCGCGGACGATTTTGATAAAACCGTCTTTGAGGTTGACTCGGCCGGCACGGAGAGATTTGACTTCTGACCCTTTGAGGACAAGTCCCGCTTCGAATTTTTCTTCGATGTGGTAGTCAAAAAACGCTTTTTTATTGGTGGCTATGTTTTCGCCCATACTGCTTATTCCTCAATCTTAAAAAAACTGCTTCCGCTGCCGGAGAAAAACCACCCCTCTTGCTCTTTCAGCTGCGGATAACATCCCAATGCCGCAGGATAAAGATCATTCGCCTCTTTGGCACTCATAGAGGCCAATATTTCTCGTGAAGGTGTCGCTTCCAGACGTGCCGCTTCCTCTTCGGAAATAGGATCGAACCGATGCTCCCGATAATAACGGTAGACCGTAGGGGTGCTGATCTCAAGCGCGGGGGTCGTTACTTCAAAGTGGAGTAAAGGCTCATCGTAACGCTCGACGATCTCGCCGATCCCGCGGACATTGGCACTCTCGTACCCGTAAACGAAAAAAGGGACATCGGCACCGACATCGGCACCGATGCGTGCCAGCTCATCAACGCTTAATCCCAAATCCAAATCTTCGTTGCACATCGTTAGAAAAGTGGCGGCATCGGAACTGCCTCCTCCCAAGCCGGCGAAAGAGGGGATGTTTTTTTCGACACATACGGCATGATCCTCAAAAAAAGCGGAGAGCTTTTCCGAATGGGTTGCGGCAAGGAGATATTTATAAGCTTTATAGATGGTATTAGAATGGACTTCGCAATCAAAATTGCCTCGAATCTCGAACTCGGGAGTCGTTTTTCGTTCGAACCGGAGCGTATCGTACAGGGAACTAACCCGCATAAAGCGTGAACTGAGGGTATGATACTCTCCCCGTGTTCCGGTAATTTTGAGAAAAATGTTGACTTTGGCGTAGGCGCGGCGAGGAATCATAATTTTAATTTTTGAACCAATTGCTGTAGAAGAGTCTCGTCATGCTGGGTTGATGCCACTTTGTTGGAATCTTCGACGGCGCGGACAAGTTCGCTCCGCAAAACGCGGATATTATGGGGAGCGTCGATTCCGAGTTTGACGACCCCTTTTTCGATGGAGACGACTTTGACGGTGATCGTGTCGGCGATAATAATCGATTCATCCAATTTGCGAGAGAGAATCAGCATGCTTCTACCTTGTTTAGAATATAGCGAACCCCGTCGGATGTAATCTCGATAATCGATACGGTATCGCCGTTGTCGATCCAGTAGGTTCCCTCATCGTGAAGATCGAAATCTTCACGTTCGAGAGGCTGACCCAGCAGAACCGTTTGTATCGTGCCATTATAGCGGTTTTTGGTAATACCGAGAGAGGTTTTGATATCCAGATCTTTTTCATTCTCATAGACAAACTGTCCCTCGTTTAAACGCTCCAGCGCGCTCAAAGAGCCGTCATATCCGAGCTTGTCCGCAATCATCTCGCCGAGAGAACGGATATAGGTTCCTTCCGAAACGGTTGCTTCGAAAGTGACGAAAGGGTGAACATAATGGATAAGGGTGATATCGTATATGGTAGAAGTGATTTCTCTCAGGTCGATCTCCGCCCCAGCACGGGCCAATTCATAGGCACGTCGGCCGTTGATTCGTTTGGCACTGTATTTAGGCGGGAGATAGGTGAGTGTTCCGCGTAATGAATCAAGGACGCTAGTGAGCGTTTGCGGATCGACTTCGGCGGTTTCGCTGATCGTTTCGATCTTTTCGATATCGAGAGTAGGGGAGTAAGCCCCCAGCCATAAAGTCGCCCGGTAGCGTTTGGGCGTTTTATTGAGAAAACGAAACAGCCGTCCGTGATTGCCGAATGCGATGATCAGTACCCCTTTGGCAAAAGGATCGAGTGTCCCGGAATAGCCCGCTTTTTTGACGTTGTAACGGCGTTTAAGACGGCTTAAAAGTTGGTTGGAACTCATACCTGCGGGTTTGTAAGCGACGAAAAGGCGGTTCATACGGTCCTAGAGTTTTTCGACGAAAGAGGCGAGGATTTCCCGTTTGTTTCCGCCGAAATTGATATTGAGCTTGAACTCCCGTCCCGATTTACTCACCCCTTCGACCCTTCCGGCACCGAAGATTTTGTGGCGGACGAGATCCCCTTTTTTGTACGAGGTGTTTTTCTCCAGAATCAAAGAGCCTTCGCACAGACCCGCTTCATTGATAAAACGGCTTTTTTGGAGTTCGGTCCGACGCCCTTTGTAAAAACGGCTGTTGACGTTGGAGAGGGTCAGGTGGCTTTTTGCCCGCGTCAAAGCGACATAGCCCAGCCGCCGCTCTTCTTCGATATCGCTTCCGTCTCCGATGAGCGGTAAGAAGCCCTCTTCCAGCCCGATGACGAAAAGGTGTTCGAACTCCAGCCCTTTGGAAGCATGGATACTCATGATATAGATGCTCTCCCCCTCTACCTGATCTTGTTCGCTTTGCAAGGTGATGTCATTAAGAAACTCTGCAAGAGAGGCTCCTGGATTTTGTTTGACGTAATCGCGGAAGAGACCGTAAAATTCGTCGATATTGGCTATTTTTTCCGCTTCGTCCGGAAGCCCTTTGAGCGTCTCTTTGATTTTAAAACGCTCTTCGAGCAGATCGATAAAACGGTATATCGCCTCCTCGGCTACATTGCGCAGTTCCAGTATCTCGGAGACAAAATCATGCAGTTCCCCGGCGCTTTTTTTCCGTACCAGCGCTTCGAGCTCGCTGTCGCCGAGTGTCGAAATAAATTCGAACATCGACTTGCCCGCTTCTATCGCGGAGAGCTCGATTTTATCGATGGTGGCTTTCCCCAATCCCCGTTTGGGTTTGTTGATGATCCGTTTGAGCGAGAAGTTATCGTGGACATTGGTAATGACCCGCAGATAACTGATAAGGTCTTTAATCTCGGCGCGGTCATAGAACCTCAGTCCGCCGACGAGTTTGTACGCCACGCCGGCACGGTTGAGACCTTCTTCGAGAGAACGGCTTAGGGCATTGATCCGATAGAGTACGGCGATTTCGTTGGGGCGAACCCCTTTGGTGATCAGCTCTTTAATCGATTTGGCGATTTTTTTAGATTCTTCGGCTTCGTCGCTTGAAGAAATCGTTTGGACTTCATTGCCGCCGGTTTTTGTTGCGATCAGCGTTTTTCCCAGACGTGAACGGTTGTGCTCGATAAGGGCATTGGCTACGGTCAGGATGGGCTGGGTAGAGCGGTAATTATGCTCGAGTTTGACGATCATCGCATTTTCAAAATCCTGGTCGAATTCGAGAATATTACGGACGTGGGCTCCCCGCCATCCGTAAATGCTTTGATCATCGTCTCCGACGACGCATAGATTGTTATGGGTCGAACAGAGTTTCTGAAGAAGCCGCAACTGAAGTTCGTTGGTATCTTGATATTCATCGATCATAATATAGCGGTATTTTTCGCTGGTTTCCCGGCATAGATCGGGGTATTCGTCTAATAGTTTGTAAGTAAGGCACAACAAATCGTCAAAATCGACAAGATTATTTTTGAGCAGATATTCCTGATATTCTTCATAAATCTTGGCGATGTGTTTGTAATTGGTAAGCTCTGCTTGAGCGTAGGCTTCCTGAGGATCGATCAAAGAGTTTTTATAGCGGGAAATTTCAGAAGCGATCAATGCGGTGGGGAGATCGGCATTGATTTTTTTGATGATTTTCTTTTTATCGTCGGTATCGATGACGACAAAATTATTCATTCTGCCGAGCAAATGGATATGGAATTTTAAAAACAACAATCCGAATTTATGAAACGTGCACAGAAGAGGCGGGTACGAGTTCTGAGAGATCATCCCCATAGCACGTTCACGCATCTCTTTGGCCGCTTTGTTGGTAAAGGTGAGGGTCAGCGTATTGGCTGCGGGAATCCCGACTTCGTCTAATAGATAGGCTAAACGGGAGGTGATAGTCTTGGTTTTGCCGCTTCCCGCTCCCGCCAAAATGAGCAACGGACCGTCGATCTGTTCGACCGCACTGCGCTGAGCATCATTAAGTTCTGCGAGAATTTTATCCATGTGGATGCTGCCTTCTTCTTGGTTAAGGTTTTAATTATAGCCCATTTTTCCTATTTTTGAAATTCACGAGCTATACGCGTGTGAAAAATGTTGGCCTCTCTTGCTTTGGTTATAATAATGGGTTATAATAGTGCTATTCATTTACCTTATAGGAATTATTATGTTAAAAGATTTTGCAAAACTTATGACGTTTCTGACGGTTGTCAGAGAGAAAAGTTTTTCGAAAGCATCTGCAAAACTCGGGATTTCTCAGCCCGCGGTCACCCAACAAATCAAATTTATCGAAGACTATCTCGACACACGTGTCGTAGAGCGTAAAAAGAACGGTATTAAGCTGACGAAAGAGGGTGAAGATCTGTTTCGTATTGCTATGAAACTGGAAAAATCGATTCAATCAAGCGAAAAAGAGCTCCTGAAGATTATCAGTAAAGAGTTTACGTTTATTGTCGGTGCGTCATATGCCATCGGAAACTATGTCCTTCCGTCGTACTTGGGACAACTCAAAGAGAAAATCAACAATGAAGTTCATATCCGTGTCGCTTTTTCCGAAGAGATTATCGATCAGCTGATCGATAAAAAAATCGATATCGCTTTGATCGAATCCCCGGTTTTTAAAGACGGTTTGATCTACCGCGAATGGGAAGAGGATGAATTGGTCATATTTTCAAATCAACCGATCCCGAAGCAGCTGCGTAAAGAAGATATGTATAAATTCGACTGGATTTGCCGTGACGAAAACTCCCATACCCGCAAATTGACCTCCGAAGTTTTTGAAGAAATCGGTGTCGAGTGTTCCGGTTTTAGCGTCATCGGTGTTGTCGCCAGTTCTACGGCGATTAAAGAGACGATTATGCGTTCGCCGAAAGATGCGGTTCGTCCGGTTGTTTCCGTCATTTCCCGTCATGTTATCAGCGATGAGGTGGAAGAGGGGAAATTGTTTGAAGCCCGGATCAAAAACTTTAAAATCAAACGCAAGTTTTATATCGCTTATAGCAAAGAACGCAAACACGATGCATTCATCGATAATGTCGTAACCTATCTGCTTGGCTTGAAATTATAAATCCCGCAAGAATGACATAAGCGCTGCGGCGCTTATTGTTTCAGTTTGTTTAAAATTCCGAATATTTTTGATTGCTCTGTGTTGTCGAGAGGCTTTTCGTTCGAGACAAACATGTAAAAATCGACACGACGGTTTTTGGCACGATCGTCTTCGTTTGCATTGGATGCTAGCGCTTTCGCCGGTCCGAATCCTGCAGCTGAAAGACGTTCGGGGGAAACACCGTTTTGTATTAATTCCCGCACGACATATTCCGCCCGTTTACTGGAGAGGTCCAGATTGTCTCTGAACGGAGAATTCTTCGGTAACGGTTGGTTATCGGTATAACCGCGTACGGAGATATCGACGCTCGGAGGAAGGGTGTTGATGATTTCAGCGACTCTTTTAATAAACAAATGCATCTCTACGTCATCGATCGTCGCATTTGCCCCTTTAAACGGTATGGTCGCCGGTAATTTCAGCATGACACCGTCGATGGTTTGATCCAAAGGTCCTTCTCCCATCGACAATTGTTGCAGATCTTGCTGGAGTTTTTGAATGGTGCTGGACGGGGTATCCGGAGTAGAGGACATCTCAGGGGTAGACGATGCCTGTTCTAAAATAGAACCGCCTCCCGATATGATCGTTTTTCCGCTTGCGTTTGCGTTTGCTTTCGGATCGGGTTTCGCATCGTTTGAGGTGTCGACGACGGGAATAAGCGGTTCAGAGACGGGTGCATAGTCATAGATTTTGACAAACTCTTCTTTGATGGCTCTGAGTTTTTCTTTGTTGACGGAAGCCAGAGCATAGAGTGCGATGAAAAGAGCGAGAAGGAGACTGAAAAAGTCGGCCGTCGGTACGGCCCACTTTTCTCCTGCCGGACATTCGGGGCATTTTTTACATTTTTTCTTTGCCATGACAGAGTATCAATCGAATTGGCTGTGTTTTTCTTCCATCGGAGAAAGAAAGTTAAGCAGTTTGGCTTCGAGTGTCCGCGGGTTGTCGCCGTGGACGATTCCGATGATTCCTTCCAGCATCAACTGTTGCTCTTTGACGAGATGGTGCGATTTGGCTTTCATTTTGCTCCCGATCGGACCAAGGACGACGTATGCGGAAAAAATCCCTGTAACGGTCGCGGTGAAAGCTCCGGCAATCCCTTCCGCCATCTCTTTGGGGTTATCGAGTTTTTGGAGTGCGAGGATAAGTCCCATAACCGCCCCTACGAGCCCCATAACCGGAGATGTTTCCCCCGCAACGATCCAATAGTGGGCACATCCGTGCCAAAACTCTTCGGTCTCTTCGATGACCCGCTCCATCGTTTCGTGAATCGTATCGATCTCATTGCCGTCTACGGCCATGCTAAGACCTTGTTTCAAGAAAGGATTGTCGATTTGGGCGACTTTTTGTTCGAGTGCCAACAATCCTTCACGTCGGGCAAGAGTTGCAAGTTCGATAATCTGTTTGATTCGTGCATGCAGGTCGACGGGATTTTTTTTGAAAACAAACCCGAGATTTTTATAAGCACCTTTGACGTATTCCCCGTCGGTGGCGACCATGGAAGCGAGCATTGCCGTCGGAAAAATGATGATAAGCGATGTGATATGTACCAGATGAATCGGGTTTCCACCCTCCAGTGAATCTCCCAAAGAAAGACTCGTGATTGCCCCTAATATCCCTAAAACGACGGTTAAATCCATTAGACTATCTTTACTTGAAATTATGTATATAGAATACGGTATGCGGTTATATGTCGATTGAAATTATGCAAAGCATTATATAACCAAAACGCATTAAGATGAAATCAAAATTTTTATTCGGACGGCAGGATGCCGTAAAGGGAGAGAATTAGATGGGAGTCTTAGAGATTATTTTTTAAAGAATTTTTGGTTTTCCGGATTGGACAGGAACGCACTCATAGAGTTTTGAACCCCTTCATGTTTATCGATATTCAATATTGGATGCTGTTCCTGAGGAAGAGCGAGATTGACAAATGCCGGAGTGTCGTCGATTATGATTTGGACGATGGAAAGAAGCGGTACAGAGACAAAACTGCCGATATTCTCTTGACCGAAACCGGCTTCGAAGATTAAAACGTCATTGTCGATCCGTGCACTTTCAAAGGTATATCCTCCCAAAAAGAAGAGAGTCATGGCCCGAAACTCTTCACTTAGGTGGGGTGGCAGAGGAGGATCGAAAGTGATGTGTTCGATTTTACACAAAATACCGAAGTTCTGATCGTTTTCAAAAAGATAAATAAGCATATCCCGTAAATGATTTTCCATCAATCGGGCAAATGACGGACTTTTGATAATATCGAATAGCATAGCGACAGACCTGTATATGTGAATTGCGCCTCTGATACGGCGAAACGTCCGGACACAACTGACCGGGTGTTTTTTAATTAGACGATTATACCATTTTCGATCTCAACAAATCCTATCATCGCGTTCATAACCGCTATGGATTCTGCTTGAGGGATGTCTTCGAGACGTAACGGGGCAGAAATAAGAGCATTTTCGCGTATCAGCCGTTCACGTGTGGTCCCGGGAAGTAAAGGGGTATTCGGCGTCAGCCATATTCCTTTTATCTTCAGTGCTATATTGGCTATCGTTGTGTCGCTCAGGAAGCCGTTTCGGATGATTAGTACATCATCGCATTGTCCGCGTCGGGCAAAGAGGGCGTCGAGCTCCTGACGTTCTGTCGATTTCAGGGGATAGGAGAGGTCGTTGGAATGCACGGCTTTGAGAGAACGGATCGCTTTTGGGGTATAAGGATGGTATTCGATTTGAAAGAGGTCGCGGTCATACAGAAAACGGCATCGAAAAGTCCCTTTTTCGGGGGGTGAAATCAATGATTGAAGGGAGTAGATGTTGCCGGCTTCGAGTATTTCGAGGGCATGTTCCATCCGTGCTTGATGGTAAGAAAGGTACAGAGCCTTTCCATCTTCACAGCGGATGGTTTCGAGAAACACTCTCAGGCTTCGAATAATGGAGTACTGAGGTAGCGCTCTGCCGTGTCACAGAGTATGGTGACGATGACCTTGCCCTTATTCTCTGGGCGCGATGCGACGAGCGATGCGGCATGAACATTGGCACCGGCTGAAATTCCGACCAAAAGTCCTTCGTTTTTTGCCAACGCTTTCGAAGCGGCGATAGCATCTTCGTTACTGACGGCGATTACTTCGCTGTAGAGCGACGTGTTTAAGACATCGGGGACAAACCCGGCACCGATCCCCTGTATTTTGTGTGGCCCCGCTTTGCCTCCGGAGAGGACGGGTGAATCTTTCGGTTCGACGGCGATGATCTGGATTCCCGGAAGCGCTTCTCTGAGCGCTTCCCCCGTTCCGGTCAGAGTTCCGCCGGTTCCTACCGCTGCGACAAAGATATCGACTTTTCCGTCGGTGTCGCGCAAAATTTCTTTTGCCGTCGTAATGCGGTGGATGGCCGGGTTCGCAGGGTTGGCAAACTGCTGCAGGATAATCGCGTTGGAGTTGGCGGAGACGAGGGCATTGGCTTCGTCAATCGCCCCTTTCATCCCCAGTGCGGCAGGGGTGAGAACTAGATTGGCTCCGAGCGCTTTGAGAAGGTTACGGCGTTCGATACTCATGGATTCGGGCATAGTGAGGGTGAGTTTAAGTCCCAGTGCAGCGCAGATCGAAGCGAGAGCGATACCGGTATTACCGCTGGTTGGCTCGATGATAAGGGTCTCTTGATTGATCTTTCCCTCATCCATTGCTGTCTTGATCATGTTATAGCCGATCCGATCTTTGACGGAACTGGTAGGATTCATGAATTCGCATTTTCCTAAAACGGTTGCATTGCTTTCTGCAGAGGCAGCATTAAGCATGACTAAAGGGGTATTGCCGATAAGTTCCGTAATATTTGCAGCTATGTTCATTGGGTATCCCTGTTTTTTGATCATTATAATAGCAGATTTTGGAAAAAGCCAACAATCCATACTAATTCGCTATGGAAAATAAGCTTTTAGTTACCTTTGCCGCACACGAATCGGTACCCGATTCCAAGCTCGGTCTGGACGTAGGTCGGAGAGGTGGGATTGGGTTCGATTTTTTTACGTAAACTATTGATGTAGGTCCGTAAATATTGCATTTCACTTTGGTATCCGACACCCCACACCTCTTTGAGGATTTTATCGTGTGTCAAGACCTGGTTGCGGTGAAGCATCATATATTTAAGCAAATTAAATTCGGTCGGGGTGAGTTTGAGCGGCTGACCCTCTTTGGTGGCGCTAAACTGTTCGACATCGATTTGCAACGTATCGCAGGTGATGAGGGAATCGGTCGTCTGATGAACTAAAAAGCGGCGTTGCGTCGAGCGTACTCTTGCGTAGAGTTCATTGGTTGAAAACGGCTTAGTCACATAATCGTCTGCTCCCGCATCCAATGCCGCGATAATTTCGGACTCTTCGCTTCGCGCCGAGACGACGATGATGGGGACGGTGAGGAGAGAGCGGATGGTTTTGATCAGCTCTTTCCCGTCTCCATCGGGAAGACCCAGGTCAAGTAAGACGATATCGGGACTGCGGGTCTGAATTTCTCTCAGGGCGCTTTTACGGTCTTTGGCATGGACCGTTTTATGTCCGAACTGCTGAAATGAGAGATGCAGCAGTTTGCCGATGGCTTCGTCGTCTTCAACAATCAAAATCAGTTGATGCGGTTTCATGAGACCTCGTTTAGGAGATGGGAAGGGCGTTTGAGGATAGGAAGAGTAACCTCGAAACAGATTCCGTTTTCCGTATTATACGCTTTTATCTGTCCGTGATGAGCCCGCGTGATATCGCGGCAAATTGAGAGACCGACGCCGCTTCCGGAGATATCTGCGGTATTTCCGGCGCGGTAAAATTGCTCGAAGAGGTGTTCGAGATCACGGGGGGGGACTGATGGGCATTCATTGCAGAACGTCATTTTCAGAGTAGTGTTATTCGGAATAATCGTAATATGAATCGCTTTGTCTTTATGAGAGTATTTCAAGGCATTGTCGATGAGGTTGACAAACAGACGCGTCAACAGTCCGCTATCTCCGTAAAAGAGCTGCAGATCGGGATCAATCCGGCAATCAATCCTCTCATGCAGCACATCCCTCCGAAATTCGCGTAGAGCGATCCCGATAAGGTCGACAATATCGCACCACTCTTTTTTTAAGGGAGTATGGATGTTTTGGAGGCGTGCGCTGTCGAGCAGCGTGCTGATGAGACGGTTCATTTGGCGACTCGATTCGATGATTTGTGATAGCGCCTGGTAGCGCAGTGCCGGATCGAGCGGGTGCGTTTCGACCAAAAACGTCGCATTGCCCATAATAGAAGACAGCGGTGTCTTAAGATCATGGGAGAGGGTGTTGTAGAGGATCTCTTTGACACTGGTGTGATGGATGCGCCGTGCCTGAAAGGTGATCGTATACCCGACGATATAAAAGATGACGAAACTCCAGATATAAATCAGTTCATCGACGAGGAAACTAAGAGTTGGAGGGATGTAGATCAGGGCTAGAACGCCGACGGAAAAAGTGGTGACGAGGGTTGTGGCTATGAAGTTCCCCCTCAATGCGATGACAATGACGGGGAGGAGATGGATTAAGATAATATTGGTTTTTTCCAGCTCATTTCGAAATGTGAGGGATATCGCCGTAATGAAGGCGAAGAGGAGAAACGTGATAATATAGTGCCGATAAGGATAGAGCCGCTGCATAAAAGCTATTGTAATGCAGGTTCGCTAAAAAGAGGTTTTTTTGATGCCGTTTTGATTCCGATTACTTTAAAATTCCGCATAACAAGATCGATCATCCAGGGGGAACGTGATGAATACAACAAAAATCAGCAAAATCCTGATAGCAAACCGCGGTGAAATCGCTTTGCGTATTATCCGCGCATGTAAAGAATTGGGCATAAAAAGTGTCGTCGTATTTTCCGAAGTAGACGTAAACGGCGTTTGGGTACGTAAAGCGGATGAGTGTTATCCTATTCTAGGAGACCCGATTGCTGCGTATCTGGATTATGAGCGTATTATCTCATTGGCTAAAAAAGCGGACTGTGACGCTATCCATCCGGGATACGGATTTCTTTCCGAGAGTGCGGAGTTTGCACAGGCATGTATCGATAACGGTCTTATCTTTATCGGTCCGAAACCGGAACACGTTGCCCTTTTCGGGGATAAAATGGCTTCCAAAGTGGCGATGCGCGCAGTAGGCGTTCCGATGCTTCCGGGTACGGACGAGCCGATCGATAACATCAATGATGCCGAAAAGATTGCAGCCGATATCGGATTTCCGGTTATCATTAAAGCGGCATTCGGCGGCGGCGGACGCGGTATGCGGATTGTCGAAAAAGCATCCGATTTTAAAGAGATGTATGAGTCGGCGACCAAAGAAGCACTCCGCTTTTTTAGCCGCGGTGAGGTATTCATCGAAAAATATCTCAAAAATCCGCGCCATATCGAGATTCAGATCGTGGCGGACAAATACGGAAACGTCGTTCATCTCGGAGACCGTGACTGCTCGATTCAACGCCGTCACCAAAAAGTGATCGAAATCGCCCCTTCACCGCTTCTTAACGAAGCGACACGACGTGAACTTTACCGTATTTCGACCAAAGCGATGTTCAAACTAGGATACGAAAGTGTCGGAACAATCGAGTATCTGGTCGATCAGGACGATAACATCTATTTTATCGAAATGAATACCCGTGTCCAGGTCGAACACCCGGTTACGGAGATGATTTCGGGGATCGATTTGATTCAGCGTATGATCCAGATCGCCGAGGGCGATCCGCTCAAATTTATGCAAGAAGAGATCAAATTCCGCGGATACGCGATCGAGTTTCGTATCAATGCCGAAAACCCGAAACAGGGATTTGTCCCTTCTCCAGGGCTTATTACGAATTACCTCGCTCCGGGCGGTCCCGGGGTTCGGTTGGACAGCAGCGCTTATACGAACTATAAAATTCCGGCGAACTACGACTCAATGGTCGGTAAACTGATCGTTTCGGCATTGACGTGGGAAGACGCGGTGCGCAAAGCGACACGTGCATTGGATGAATTCTTGATCGAGGGAGTTCCGACGAATATCCCTCTTCACCGTCAGATCGTCCGCGATCAGGATTTTATCGACGGTAAACTCGATACGGGATATCTTGATACCAAGCTGCAGCATTTCAATCTCGATGCAATCCATAATATGGATGATGAAGAGGCGAAAATGAAACAGATCGAAGGAATTATCAACGCGATCAAAGCGAACAATCTCAACGTCCGCCACTAAAAACCCCTCCAATACCGAAAGGATTTCCTTTCGGGGCTTAATAGACGATTCCTCCCCCTCCGCCGTTAGCGGCATGAAATACCATTGTGTGATTTTTTCGGGCATAAAAACGGATCAGCAGTTTTTGCAGCGTCGGTTCGATAGAAGGCTTGAACCAGCCGTTATTACTGATGGCAAGCATATAGCGGACATCCGGCGTATAGAGTTCTTTGCGCGTCGCTTCGTAACAGATGGCGTTGCGAAAGCGAACCCCTTTGATTGTAAAATCGGTCGGTTTGTCCGCCGTGACGAAGTCGGCTCCTCCTCCGAAAATTTCCCGATTTACCCATCCGCGCAAAAAATCGGGGAGGGGGATATATTCGCCGAACGGAACGAGAACCGTTTTTTTGGCAATCGTCATTTTTCCCTGCTGGAATAGATACGACACGTTATAGTTAAGACCGTTTTCATTTAACAACGTTCCGGTCAAAATAGCGATATTACGTGAGCGCTCCCGGAGTGCTTCGGCGATCTCGTGATGCTCGTTCATAAAGAGGGGGAAAGCCGACTCAGGGAGGACGACGAGATCGTAACCCTGTGCGATTGCCTCATCGACGGCATAAAAGTTTTCCAACAGGGTCTGTCCCAGCCGTTGGCTTTGCCATTTAAAATCCTGCGAGATATCGGTCATGACGAGTTTGACACGGATATCAGGCTGTTTCGGCGGGATATATTGGGGCTGATAGGCAATGCAGAGGAGAAGAAGGCTTGCCGCTTTCGCTTTTTTTTGCAACTGTGTAGAGAGGGCGAGGACGAGAAGGACGACGGCAAACTGCCATTTTTCGATCCCGATATAGCTCTCGACAAAAATCAGTTCCGGCTGCATCCAGTTAAAATCCATCGGCCAGACAAAGGTCAGCCCGAATAGGATGAGAGCGCGGACATAGGGGTTGTTGCTTAGTGCCATCGTCCCGTAATAGAGTGCGTATACGAGACCGAAGCCGAGTGCGACGAACCATTGTGCCCATCCCAGACCGTAATATTGAAAACTAAACCCGATCCAGTAGCACCAAAGCAGGCCGATCCAAAATCCGCTGAGAAGAACGGTTTTTTTCGATATGCTGAGCAGTCCGTACAAAGCTATCAGGGCCAAAGCGGTATTGAGAAGTTTCGAAGTAAGACCGAAGTGTTCGCAATAGATAAAAGCGCTGAAAGAGAGGGCGATTCCCAAAGAAAGCGACAGTTCACGGTAAGCAGGGTAGGGCAATTTCATGGAGTAATTATACCGATGTTAATGTCTTTTGAGTATAATGCGGCAATTTACACTTCTGTTAAGGATATCCATGGAAATTCTCTCTCAAATTCTGCCGTTTGTCTTTTTGATCGCTGTTATGTATTTCGTGATCATTCGTCCCCAAAACCAGCAGGCTAAAAAACACAAAGCAATGGTTGAAGCATTGAGCAAAGGGGATAAAATCGTTACTACCGGCGGTCTTGTCGT
>NZ_CALDDG010000124.1 GCF_937936435.1 uncultured Sulfuricurvum sp.
CCTCAGCGGTCTGTATGCCGCCTCTCTTTTGCAGAAAAACTATCATATTACCGTTTTTGAAGCGCGTGATCGGCTCGGCGGACGGGTCCATACCGTCGACGGATTCGATATGGGCCCAAGCTGGGTTTGGGGGCATCATCGTCGTATCCTCACTCTGATCCGCGCACTGGGTTTGCAACTCTTTACTCAATATGACAGCGGATTGGCACTGTATGAAACACCCAAAAAGATCGAAGCATTTCAACCTTCTCCCACTCCTCCCGCGGGAAGAATCCGAGGAGGCGTTCGATCGCTGATCGATGCCCTCGCTTCTACGCTAGACTCCGTCACGATACGAATCGGTGAAGCGGTGGACAAACTGCATGATGCAACGGACCACATCGAACTGTACACGTCACAGGGAGAATATCGTTTCGATCTTGTTATTTCAACCCTTCCCCCCCGACTCGCTGCGGAAACGCTCGACTACGATCCACCGTTGCCCCATGATATATCGGAGTCTTTTAAGAATATGCCTACGTGGATGGGGCACAGTGCCAAATGTGTCATTGAATTTAATGAACCTTTCTGGCGTCCGCTTGGACTGAGCGGGTTTTGTTTTAGCCACAGCGGACCGATGGGAGAGATCCACGATGCCTGTACTCCCAATCGGTATGCTCTATTCGGTTTCATTAACGCACACGCCGATATGGAACATATCGAAACCGACTGTATCCGACAGCTCAGACGCCTTTTTGGAGATGCCGCAACAGACGTTCTTTCATTTCATTGTGTTGATTGGAGAAAGGAGCGATACAGTGCTACAATGGCTGATGGCACCCCTCGCAGCGCACATCCTGATTACGGCATCGAAGCCTCCTGCTTCGGGGACAAGCTCCTTTTTATAGGAACGGAAACCTCCTATGACGAAGGGGGCTATCTCGAAGGTGCACTCGCATCATGTGAACGCCTCAATCGATTTCTACGCTGCGAAGAAGCTATTGACGGCCGTTGAAACCAAAATGTATAAAAATTAATGTACAATTGCACACCGCAGTTGTATAGTAATTCATCAAAATACGACACCAAAGAGACAATATGATCCTACAAAAAATATTCCCGCAGAATGATTTAACCCCGTTTTCAAGCTATTCATGGAACACGAATGCATTCACCTACTGATGTCGACCTGCTCTGGGTCATATTGAGCGGGATCTTAATTTTTACAATGCAGTTGGGGTTTGCGATGGTCGAAACGGGCACAGTCCGTTCCAAAAACACGATCAACGTTGCCATGAAAAATCTCATCGACACCATCTTCGGCGTAATCTGCTTTTGGCTGATCGGTTTTGGGCTGATGTTCGGTTCCGATATAGGAGGCATAATCGGAACGACCCATTTTTTGATCGATGGGCAAGATCCGATACAAAACGGATTTTTCTTTTTTGAAGTGATGTTTGCGGCCACTTCGATTACCATTGTCTCCGGCGCGGTTGCCGAACGGATGAAATTTAACGGTTACGTTATCGTTTCCATCGTTGTCATTTCATTGATATATCCTATTTTCGGCCATTGGGCCTGGAGTGAACACGGCTGGCTCAGAGAAATGGGATTTATCGACTTTGCCGGTTCCACCGTCGTACACTCTATGGGGGCATGGATCGGTCTGGCGGGAGCCATCGTCTTGGGACCCCGCCTCGGACGCTTCAGGAAAGGGGAGATCAAACACTTTGCTCCGAGCAACCACAATTTTATCGTTTTCGGTGTTTTCATCCTATGGTTTTCATGGTTTGCCTTTAATGCCGGAAGCCTTCTTGCCTTCGATCCCTCCGTCACCATCATTTTAATGAATACCCTCATATCAGGCTCTTTTGGCGGATTCGGCGCGTATTTGATCAGCCTCTTTCTCAAAAAAGGGATCGGCGTAGAACTTTTCAGTTTCGGAATCATCTCCGGATTGGTCGGGATAACGGCGGGATGTGCCGAATTCTCGATCTCCGAAGCCGCTTTCGTCGGTTTTGTCTCGGCTCCGATCATGTATTTCTTCGATCAACTGCTGCTTAAAAAGTTTCATGTCGACGATCCTTTAAGCGTCGTGGGAATTCACGGGTTTGCCGGAATATGGGGTACTTTTGCCGTAGGATTATTTGCTCCGCTTAAAGAGGGGATGAGCCGCATGGAACTGATCGGAGTACAATCGCTCGGAATCCTTAGCGCATTCGTATTTGCCTTCGGAACCGGACTGGTACTGTTTTGGGTATTGCACCGTTTTGACAGTCTGCGGGTCTCAGGACGCAATGAGGTGATCGGTCTGAACGTTGCGGAACATCATGCGAGACTCCCATGGGTCGAAACGATTGAGAGTATTATACGTATAATGAAAACCGGTAATCTCAAAACCAAAATCTACGAAGAGCGCGATACGGAAGTCGGAATCGTCGCCCGTTTCTTCAACTATCTTCTTCAGATGCTCCACGATAAACAAGTGGAACTGAAACTGAACAATACGCTTTTACGCTCGAAAGCCCAGAGCGATCCGTTGACCGCTTTGCTCAACCGTCGCGGACTGATGGAGCAAATCGAGGGCAAAGCTCCTTTCGATCAACGATTTTCACTCATCATCATCGACATCGACCATTTCAAATCGATCAACGATACCTATGGTCATGCGATAGGCGACAGCGTTTTAAAAGAGCTGGCACACATTATCAAAAAATCGGTGCACGACGAGGATAAAGTCGCACGATGGGGCGGCGAAGAATTCGTCGTGATTACGCAAACGCTCGACATCGCGGATACCGAATATCTCGCTGAAAAGATCCGTATGGCGGTGGAAGAGTATCACTTCGCCGCCGTCAATCGTATCACCTGCTCATTCGGCGTCAGTACGCCTAAAAATAAAACTATCCGATTCGATACCCTGTTTGAAAATGCCGATAAAGCCCTCTATCAGGCCAAAAAACTCGGACGGAACCGTGTGTGCTCATGGTAAGCGCACTTTGAATTTCGGCTTTTGCATCGCTATAATGGCGCATGCGAAACTCCTCTGAATCTTCTTATGATCTCATCGTCGTCGGTGCCGGTGCGGCAGGGATAATGGCGGCAATCACCGCGGCACGCCACGGGAAAAAAGTGCTTCTGATGGAAAAGCTCTCGAAAATCGCCGCGAAACTCAAAGCGACGGGCGGCGGACGGTGCAATTTAACCAATACTCTCCCGAATGACGAATTCATGTCCCGCTTCGGTCGCGAGGGACGTTTTATGACTACGGCACTCCGATCATTCGATCATAAACGGCTGATCGAATTTTTCGCAGAAATCGGTGTAGAGAGCCATGCCCCCGATGGATATCGCGTCTTCCCTACCTCCCACAGCTCCTCCACAATTATCGCAGCGCTCGAAGAGGAGATGTCACGGATCGGGATAGAACTCATAATTTCCACGCGTGTAGAGCAACTTGAGCATGATACACGGCGCATAACAGGAGTCAGTACCGTCGATACAACCTATTTTGCCCCCAATGTTATTATCGCGACCGGTGGATTGGGATATCCGCAGCTCGGTGCCGAAGGGGACGGATTTTCCATCGCATCCGCCGCCGGGCATACGATTACCGATCTCTATCCGGCTATGATGCCCTTGCAGACTAAAGAGAACTGGGTTGCACAATGCCGCGCCGATACGATTGCAAAAGTCGAACTGCGGATCGATCATCCCAAAGCCAAAAAATTTCGGGCTAAAGGCGATCTGATTTTCACCCAAAACGGTATCCGCGGTCCCGTCGTCCTCGATGCGGCACGTGAAATTACCCCTTTGATCGAACAATACTCAGAAATACCGATTCTCGTCAATCTGACCAAGGGGCTAAACGAAGACCGGATATTATCCCATATCAAAAACGAAATCCACAAGAATCCCGAACAACCGGTCATCACTCATCTGCTCACCCTTCTTCCCGAATCAGTATCCCGCCAGCTCTGTATCCTCGCCGATGCCGATCCTGAAACAGGTTTCAACAAACTCTCCGGAATACAGCGCGACCGTCTTATCAAACTTCTGGCCTGGACACCGCTGACGGTCACCGGGCATGAAGGCTTTAAAATGGCGATGATCACACGCGGAGGGGTCTCGCTCAAAGAGATTTCTCCCGAAACGATGGAGAGTAAAATTCTCAAAGGACTCTATTTTTGCGGTGAAGTGATGAATCTCGACGGTCCGTGCGGCGGATACAATCTTCAATGGTCGTTTGCCAGCGGCTATTTGGCAGGGAAATCCATAGCGCTCTAATCTCTTTACAAATCTCTTTTTTTTGACTATACTCACCCGACATATTTTTTTTTATTTAAAAAAGTGTGATTAAATTCCGAGAGAAGTTCCATGAGTCTACCCCGCAACTACCCCTTTACCTTCACCGGAAACGTAGGAGAATACTTCCGTATCTGGATCGTCAATATCGCTTTAACCTTGGTAACACTCGGTATTTACTCTGCTTGGGCCAAGGTACGTACACAGCGCTGGTTTTACGGTCATACGATACTGGATAATACCGCTTTTTCATATCTGGCAACACCGATCCAAATCCTCAAAGGACGCTTGATTGCGGCAGCTCTGTTGATCATCTACTACATCGCTTCGCACACCGCTCCGCTGATCGCGGGAATTATTATGCTCGCTATCATGATAGGTTCTCCGTGGATCATCGTGCTGGCTCTTCGTTTCGCAGCGCGTCAAAGCTCATACCGCGGCCTGCGCCTCAATTTTTCGGGAACGGTGGGCGAAGCGGCCGTCGTCTATCTCCTGCTGCCGATCACAACTGTTTTAACCGCAGGTCTCTCGTTGCCGTATGTCGCTTACCGCCAAGTACGCTTTTTGGCATCCAATTACGGATACGGAGAGACTCAGAGCGAATATGACGGATCACTTAAACCGTTTTGGGGCGTTTATCTCCTTGCTCTGGCATTGCTGCTGATCCCTATGGGGATCTTGGGCTATGCCGTCTATTCGGCGGCTCAACTCACGGCGATGGGGCTGCCCAAAGAGATCGTCTCCGCTGCCGTCGCTTCGACGGCTATCATCGGTGTAGTCGCTCTCTATCTTACAATCCCCATTCTTAGCGCTTTCGTGCAGGCACGCAAAGCCAATCTTTTTTACAACCATATCGCATTAGGCACTATCCGCTTTCGCTCGACGCAGCGCTCACGCGATATGATCTGGATCTACATCTCGAATATCGTCTTGATTTTCATTACTATCGGGTTGTTCATCCCTTTTGCCAAAGTGCGTCTGGCACGTTACCGTGCGGAGCATTTGACATTGCTTGCTGAAGATTTGGGAGTCTTCACCACGCAGGCTCAAGAAGCGGTCAGTGCAACCGGATCGGAAATCTCCGATCTCTTTGACTTCGATATCGGCATTGCTTGATGAACTTTACAGGAGAGTATTACGACGGACAAAGCTCCATGGGCATTGCCGTCACCCTCAGTTTCGATACAAATACTCTCTTCGTCCGAAACGATACCCTCTCCCTCGATGTCCCGTTTGATGCTCTGCATCTTGATCCGCAGGTCGGGACCTCCCGAAGTATCATCTATCTTCATAAAGGGGGTGAGATTCATAGCAGTGATCATGATGCCTTGAATCTCCTCGAACGTTCCCTTCCTCACAAATCGCCCGAACGCATTGCACGCCGGTTGGAAAGCAAACTTCTCTATGCCGTTGCGGCGCTAATACTGACCGTCTCGATCATAGCGGGATTTTTGCGCTACGGTCTACCCGAAATCGCTCGTTATGCGGCAAATCATCTTCCCCCTTCGACCGAAGAGCAAATCGGCTCACAAGCCCTCAGTTCTCTCGATCAGCTCTATCTGAATAAAAGTACCCTCTCTCAGATACGCCAGAACTCGATCCGGTCCGAACTGGCAGATTTTTGCCGACGAACCGAATGTCCCCAATATCGGCTGCTTTTCCGTAACAGTACGTCGTTGGGAGCCAATGCCTTTGCCCTCCCAGGGCATACCGTCGTCATCACCGACCAGTTGATCGAAAAATCCCATAACGATGAAGAAATTCTGGCCGTTTTGTCTCACGAACTGGGTCATATCCGCTATAACCATATCCTCAGAACACTGCTTCAGTCGATGGGATCGGGGGTGGTACTCGTGGTCATTACGGGGGATATCAGCAACTTTTCCGATCTTGCCGCAGGACTTCCGGCGGTATTGCTCCAACAGGGGTATTCACGCGATATGGAAGACGAAGCCGATACCTATGCTCTGCACTCTCTTCAAAACGCCCGAATCTCTCCGCAGCGTTTCGCTGACATCCTGACGCGCATCGATACGAAAGGGATAAAAACGGCAACTCTCTTCTCTTCCCATCCAGATACGCAAAAACGGATTCAAGCCTTTATACGGGCGACAGAGAAACACTGATCAATAAAAATCGTATTTTCCTGCTTCGACGTCGGCTTTGATCTCATCAAGCGCTTCTTGTATGAGAGACAAAAGAACTTTTGCCGCTGCTTTGTCGTCGACTTCGGGAATGTCCCAGTCGGTGATCGTCATATTGGTCTTGAACAACATTTCAACCTCCATCCGGATTTCGTCTCTTCGGTTTTCGAACTCTTTTTGTATCGCGTCCATGATCTCCTCCTCGGATTAAAACTCTAGCTCTATTGTAGCACTAATAAGGATACTGCTTAATTTTTAACCCCCATTATGTGATCCGCAGCGGTATAATGGACTAACTCGCTTTGTTTCTATTAAATCGGTTTGCTCTTTATAAGCCTTTTGACTACCTAAAAGTGCGTAAAGGGTTTATCATGGAATATCATCTTCGCAATCTCGACCGCAAAGGCTATATCGCTTCCATCGCTTTAATCGATGATCCGAAAACACTTCGCTTTGCCGATCAGTCTTTGGCATGGTGGGATCGTCATTTCAGCTGGAAGGCGCAGGGATGCACTGTTTTATGCGATGACAAAGGCAATCACCTCTCCTATCTCTTCTCCAAAATAGACCGTTACGGCGAATATATCACCCTCTACAACCTTTTTACTCCCGCCCTTCAACGGCGAAAAGGATACGCAAAACATCTTCTGAGTCTCATCATGGCCGATGCACTGAAGCGCCATGCCCGCCGCATCACGTTTTCTTCCGTCTCCGAATCGTTAAATTTTTATTCGGCACTCGGATTCATCTACTGGGGAATCAACGATATCGGTGACTATTACTGCAATCTTCCTCTCCCGAACGAGGGTCTTGAGGGGATGGAGAGTATGATCCAAGAGCGCAGTACCGAATCGCTGCTGGGGAAAAATATCGAAAAGATTTATGCAAAAGTACACGGCAACGAATCGAATCTGACCTTGAACCAAACCATCAAATACGGCAAAGATATCGAAAAACTGGGTAAACAATACCTCAGTGACGAACTGCAGGAAATCCATACGGCACAAGAAGAGAACAATCTCTGAAAAAGAGAATGAGCCTTTTGCTATAATCATTGCATAGAGTGTCGATACCTCCGAAGCAAAGGGTATTTCATGTATCAAATAATTATCGGTTTTTGTCTCTGTGCATTATGGATGACGGGATGCACCCAAAAAGCTCCCGACACATATCAGGGATACGTCGAAGGCGAATACGTCAATATCTCCTCATCCCAAAGCGGAAGATTGGATAAACTGTTCGTCAAACGGGGGATGAACGTCGCATCCGGGGATCCTCTATTCACCCTCGATTCAGCTAACGAGACGGCGTTACTGCACCAAAACGAATCGGAACTCGACTCTGCACGAGCTTCGCTAAGCGACATGCAAAAAGGCTCCCGTCCCGAAGAGATAGAAGTGATAAAAGCTAAAATGCTTCAGGCTAAAGCCGATGCCCTCTACTATCAAGGACAGCTCAAACGCAATCAGGCTCTGTATAAAGAACACGCCGTTTCAAAAGAGATTTTAGAGAGCACTGCCGCTTCGTCACAACGCACTTCGGCACTCGTTCTCGAATTAGAACACGATCTTAAAGTGGCGCAACTTGGTACCCGAAAAGATCAAATAGAGGCTCAAAAAGGGAAAATCAGCCAAATCGAAGCGCTGATTGCCCAATCGTTGTGGCGCTTAAGCGAAAAAGCGCTCAAAGCGCCGAGCAATGCCATGGTATTCGATACACTCTACCGTGAAGGGGAATTTGTCCCCTCCGGAGGAATCGTCGTCCGTCTCCTGCCGCCACAAAACCGCAAAATACGTTTTTTTGTCCCTCAAAATATCGTCAAAAGGCTCTCAACAAACCAAAAGGTCCTCTTTTCGATGATGGACAATGCAAAAAGCTACGAAGGAACCATCACCTTTATCTCCCCGGAAGCCGAATACACTCCCCCGCTGATATACAGTAACGAGTCCAAAGAGCGGCTCGTATTCATGGTAGAAGCCTACCCAAAATCCGCCGATGCGACACTGTTTCATCCCGGTGAACCCATACAGGTGACGATCGATGCATCCAAACACTGATTTGGCGATCGACGTCGAAGGTCTGCAAAAATATTTCGGAGACAAACACGTCGTCAAAGACCTCTCATTGCAGGTCAGACGGGGAGAAATCGTCGGTTTTCTGGGCCCGAACGGGAGCGGAAAAACCACCGCTATTCGGATGATGTGCGGCCTGCTCACCCCGGACGGAGGTTCGGGAAGCTGTCTGGGATATGACATCGCGACCCAAAGCGATGCGATCAAACGCGAAGTGGGATACATGACGCAGCGGTTCTCCTACTGGGAAGATCTGAGTATACGCGAAAACCTCGAATTCGTCGCCCGCATCTATGAACTCGACAATGCCCATGCCATCGTCGAAGAGGCACTCGATAATCTCGGTCTCGCCTCCCGCGCCCATCAACTGGCCAAAACGCTCTCGGGAGGGTGGAAACAACGTCTCGCGCTCGCCGCGTGCATGCTTCGCAAACCCCGCCTGCTCCTGCTGGACGAACCGACTGCCGGCGTCGATCCCAGTGCCCGCAGAGATTTCTGGGACGAACTTCACTCTCTCGCCGCACAAGGGGTTTCGGTTCTGATCAGCACCCACTACATGGACGAGGCCGAACGGTGCCATTCGCTCGCCTATATCGCGTACGGAAATCTCCTCGCCAAAGGAAAAGCGCAGGATATCATCGCCGAGCAGTCCCTGATCACCTACAGCGTTTTCGGCGGAGAGCTGACAAGCCTCTCAGAATGTCTCAAACGCTATGAGGGTGTAGAACAAACCGTCATCTTCGGTCAGTCGCTCCACGTCAGCGGAAAAGAGGAGCGCGCATTGCTTCATGCCCTTCACAGCGCATGCGATACCCGTTTCGAATACCGGAAAATCGCGACCTCCCTCGAAGACGTTTTTATCTACATCATGAAACACTCCACCGATAACTTCGGAGGCAGCGATGAACACTAAAATCTTCAGCCTAAAACGGTGGTGGGCCATCATCATCAAAGAGTTTTTGCAGCTCAAACGTGACCGTGTCACCTTCGGGATGATGATCGGTATCCCGATCATACAGCTGACGCTGTTCGGATATGCCATCAATACCGATCCCAAACATCTCCCGACTGCCGTCGTAGCCTACGACGAGAGCGAATTTACCCGCAGTTTTATCGCCGGGATGAAGAACTCGGACTATTTTCAAATCATCGATACCCCGCGCGATGAACACAGTGCCAAAGAGTTGCTGCGTCAGGGGAAAATCTTGTTTATCCTTACGATCCCGGCCGACTTCACCCATAAACTGCTCCGATACGAGCACCCGTCCTTGCTTTTTGAAGCCGACGCCACCGATCCCATAGCCGTAGGAGCCGCCCTCTCGGCGCTCGATCCGATCCGAACTTCTCTGATGCACAAAGATTTCACGGGAGCCCTCTCCGATCACAGCCCGATCCAGGCCCCTTTTGATATACGGATACACCGCCTCTACAATCCTGAGACGATCACCCAGTACAACATCGTTCCGGGATTGATGGGGGTCGTACTCACCTTTACTCTGACGATGATGACGGCGCTTGCCATCACCCGTGAAAACGAGAAAGGGACGATGGAAAACCTCCTCGCTACCCCTGCACAGCCGCTTGAGATCATGAGCGGAAAGATCATCCCCTACGTCTTTATCGGATTGATTCAATCCACGATTATTCTGGCTGCCGCCTATACCCTTTTCGCCGTTCCGTTTGAAGGCTCTTTGCTCAATGCCTACTCTATTATCCTGTTGTTTATCGTCGTCAATCTCACGATCGGTATCACGATCTCATCTCTCGCCCAAAATATGCTTCAGGCGATGCAGCTCTCGGTTTTTTATTTTCTCCCCAGCATTTTGCTTTCGGGATTTATGTTCCCGTTTTTGGGGATGCCGAAATGGGCACAAGTCATCGGAGAGCTGCTGCCGCTTACCCATTTTAACCGTCTGATTCGGGGAATCGTCCTCAAAGGAAACGGATTTTGGGAACTTTGGCCCAATATCTGGCCTCTACTGATCATCGGAGTCCTCACAATGACTGTCGCCGTGAAATTTTATCGTCGCACTTTGGATTAACGATATCTAAACAAACGAATAAAAGATATTTGATGATTTGTATCAATAATACAGTCTAATTTAGATTTATATCTTTTATCGATCTAGCCAATTACATATTTTCAATAATAAACTGATATAAACAGAATCAATGGAACATTATTTGCTTTTGTTTATTTAGAAAATTATTATCTTACAAAAGGAGTTACTTATGTACGTCAGCAGTACATCATCAGCCTCTTTATTTTCAACTTCTGCCATCACGAAAAATTCGGCTGTATCATCGGAAGATTCAATTGTCGTCACCAGTAGTAGTTCAACGAATTCCACTTCTTCAACATCGAGCGTTAATGCGACTATCTCAACCAAATGGGGATTCAAAGTCGATGAAAATGGCTTTTTCGGAACTGATTTTAACAAAGCCGCAGGGATTCCCTCTAATGTCAAGATCAACCAAAAACAGATGGAAACCGTCGAACAATATACTAAAATCGTTGGTTCGAGCGACGATCCGGTGACTGCTTTAGGTAAAGTTTGGAATTTTTTCAGCAAGGTAGCCGGAAGCTCACTTGATGCTGACGGGAGTATGACGATTGAACAGGTTGCTAAAATGCCTTGGAGTTTTCAATCAAACGGTAGCTTACTTGATAGTCCAGTCAGCGTACAAAAAACGAATGCTGAATACACAAAAGTTAATAATCCTTCCAACTTAATTGGAGGAATGTCACAAAATACACTTGATACCGGACTAAGATTATTCATTGGTGGTCAAAACAGTGGATCACAGACAGATCAAGATGTTTCTTATTGGCAAGATTTTTATCAATCAGAGTATGGTGTTAATTATGATTCTTCTGAAACATCAAATGAGGTTTCAGTGGGAGAACTTTTTGGCTGTTTTTGTATGGACGCTATGGTTTTAGATCAAACAACCTTTGATAATACTAAGGCCTACTACTCATTTTTAGAAAGTGGTCAAGATTTTGAGTCTTACCTAACGGATAAATTTGGAGCCGATTACGTCGCAAATATTTCGGATGGAGTTGCAAAAGCTTTTGATGATCCAAATATGTTTGATACGTTAATGAAAGAGATCAATCAATCAATGAAAGATACATACAGCGACTATCTTTCCACTCAGAATATCACTGCGGATTCAATTCCTAACAGTACCGATAATAATTCATCGCCAAACTCTATACTTTCATCGGCGTATCAGACACTCAAAAATACCAAATTACCGGGTGCAGGGAGTTTAATCAATCTCGGCGTATAATAATAAAAAAAATTATAATGAATTTAAGTATGTTTAAGTATGTTTAAGTATGTTTAAGTATGTTTAAGTATACAATACCGCGTTCAAGGGCATTTTCGTCTGCAAAACTGTTTATGCCCTTGAAATACACTAACTTTCATTAGGTACGAGGTATATCATGCAAAAAGTGTTCCGTAAAACACTCTTGGCTTCTCTTCTTTTGTCCGCTTCGGCATTTGCCGCCGAATCCAATCTTCTCGCATTAGCTACGAGTGGTGCCGTCACTGCTGAAAAATCGGCTACAGTAGCGCTCAATGACGATGAGATGAAATCTGTTGTCGGTGGATATTATCAGTATAAACAAACTGTTTACACAAGCTTGTATAAACAGTCAGTCGGGATCATTACTGAGGGCTATTTAGGAAACTCTGCAACGATGTATGCACGAAAAATGAATAATGGCTCTATTTCTGTCTGGATTAATTATACATCGGGAGGCTATACTTATCAAGCGTATGGTACTGAAGCAACGCGGTTAATCAACCTTTATGGAACTCAAGCTAAAAGTTATTTATAAATAACAAATAGGAACGATTTTTGCTTACTAAATTTCGTTCCTATACTAACATTTGGAGTAGTCTTTATGTACACTCATCAAACAGGTTCATTCTACACCCTTTACTTACAAAACAACTACTATGCACAACAAACACTAGAAAATAGAGCTGCTATCGAAAAGAGCGGTGGTAATTGGGCAGCGTCAGGGGAGTTGGATAAAGGATTGGACGATTATCTTAATAAAATTATTGATAATATCCCTGAGCTTAAAGAAGCAGAACAGAAAGGAATCGGTATTGGTGTTGTTGTTTTACCCGAAAGTGCCTCCGATGATCTAAAGCAAAGCGTCTCTTTTGCAACCGATAGGATGATGAAAGATGGAGTAGACCCCGATGTTTTAAAAGGTGTTTTAGGTGTTGTAAAAGGAGAATGGTCAGGGGATGTAGAAATGCACAATGGATATGCTCTTAGTAAAAACGATACATTTTCATACGATATGTCTTCTTTAAATAATATCATTGATAAAGTTAAAAACGCTTATGGAACCGATAAAACCCTGAGCGAGGCATTGTCCAAATTTGCCGATTATCTCAATGATATTTGGGGTCATTTGAATAAAGAGGCAGGAAATAACAATGCAGGAAGTATTTTTACCCCTTCAGGTAAACTCTCTTCGGAAGAGAAAAAAGGGCAGCTTTTAAATACATCCGCTTGACCTGTATACAATTCACAACTATCAATAACGCTGTTACGACAACTCAAAAAATCTTCAAAATGAAAGAAAATAACATGGTGTTTAAAAAATATCTTCTACCATTATTAGGCTGTGTAAGTTTCGTGTTTGCATCCGATCCTGTTACACTGGACTCAATGTTTCAAAATCAACAAGGACTAAGAAGCATTACGACCTTTCAAACACTATCAAGCGGCAACGCAAATACATTTGCTACCTATCCTGATTTGGTGGCTGTGGATGAGGGAAAGTATTATCAGGATGTAAAAATATTTTCCGTAACTCAAACTTTTCTTTATGATATTACGCAAAAGTTTGATGCATTGGTTTCTGCAAATGGAAGTATAAAAAGAAAAGAGTACTATGATTTTTTTGACGGGTATGGACATCAAAATACTACAGAGTTCGATTCACTATGGGTGGGGGGAACCTATTCGTTTGATGCTATTGACGATTTCAAACCGTATTTGACATTGCAAGCATCCCTCTATCAAAAAGAGCACTATCTTGATAGTACTAAAAATACATACGCAAACTCTTACTCGGCAAAACTTGCATTTCGGAATTATTCCGATCCCGTTATTTCAACCTTGTATGTCGGTACCATGTACAACAGAGCTAAAGAAATTGCAGGATATAAAGTAGAAAATGGCAACGTATTTTCAGCAGGATTAGATTTTTCAATCATTTTAAGTCCCAAAATAGCGTTAGATTTAGGAGCGGAGCAACGTTATCAGACCGAAACAAAAATAGATGGAGTCGCGTATTCAAATGCCGCCGCTATTTCTACAATGACAATCGGAGCTACCTATTCAATGAGTTCAAAAAATTCGTTATCTATTTCAAGTTCTATAGGAGGATCATCCAAATCACCCGATTCCATTTTCTCCGTTTCGTTATGGCACAAGTTCTGATACGGTTGTTTCTTTTCATCGCACTATCACTTGGTGCGGATGAAGCAACAAATTTTAAAGCGATACCTTTTTCAGCTTCCAAGCTCAAAGGTACGGTTTTACAAGGTTACGAGCTTTCCTGCGGGGCGGCGGCGTTGGCGACAATGATGAATCTTTATGGAAAAAAAACTACCGAGAAGGATATTCTCGATAAAGCCTCTACGACCGATATGCTAAGCTTTGCGCAAATGGCAAACATATCCAAAGAGTTCGGATTTAACGCTTCGGGATATAAAATCGATACTTCTATATTCGAATCGCTCAAAGTTCCCGTGATTGCGAGAATTGATAATCGTGATAACTATGCTCACTTTGTAGTTGTGATGAATCATCCGGGGGATTTTGTGAGCATTCTCGACCCGAGTTTCGGTTCTTACGTTCAAAGCAAAAAAGAGTTTTTCCAATGGTGGAACGAAGAGACATATGGCTATATTCTTGTGGTGATGCCGGAAAAAGTTGCCTCATTTCCGACTATTCCCTTGAATTTGCCGAACCGAGCACTTTTTATGCGATAATCAAGTCAGCCAAATGTTTATAATAGGGCAAATAATTTAAATAAACCTTTCCTTTGCTATAATCGCGGCTATTTTTAGTGAAACGACATACCTATGGCAAAACTTTTTCTCTTCTTGTTATTCATATGCAAACTTGCCCTCTTGGCCGATACTGTTTACGATATCCGTGGTGCGTCTCCTCTTTTGGATGCCAACATGACTCAATTTCTGGACAAATGGCGTTTTGATACGATCACACCTGTACAATCGGGAGTATATCCAAACGTCATTGTCAACGGCGATCCTGCCCGTACCAACATCGCTCTGACTTTCGACGACGCTCCGGATGAAAACAATACCGCCCATCTTCTCGATATTCTCAAATCCCGCCATATCAAGGCAGCTTTTTTCATGATCGGAACCACGATGGAGGAGAGCAATGCCACGGTGGTCAAACGTGCCGACGAGGAGGGGCATCTCGTCCTAAACCATACCTTTACCCATCCCCATCTCAGTAATCTCGATGAAAACAACATCACCGATCAGCTCGATCGTGCCGCCACCCGTATCGAGGAGATTACGGGGCACTATCCGATCCTATACCGCCCGCCGTACGGTTCGATCAATCCTCTCGTCGTCCGGACGGTCAATGCCCATGGACTGACGACGGTATTATGGTCTCTCGATTCTCTCGACTGGACGCTTAAAGATCCCGACGCCGTTGTCGAAAACGTAACCTCGCATATCCGTAACGGCGATATTATTTTGATGCATCGTAACCATGTCAGCGTCGCAGCGCTCCCAGCCGTTATCGACCGGCTCAGCAAGATGGGATATACCTTTGTGCGTTTGGACGAGTTGCTCGGTATAAAAGCATATCGGTAAATTACGGTATAATACCCTTACCATTTCGCGCTATCGATCACGCGTAAGAGACTTTTTCTGCGATCGCCATCCCCCCTCTTTGATGAGGCCTATAAATTCAAGGACTTTTTTTATGTCATCCGTTAAACGACAAAACCACCGTATCCACCCCTGTAACACTCAGCGTAAAAACGAACTGCTCCAATTTCTGATAGAGCGTAACAGCGGCAAGCGCATCCTTATTGCCACCTGCGGCAGCAGCGAAGAGCTTGCAACTCTCTTTGCTTCCGAAACCATCACCGTCCTAAACGACGCCGATTTGATCAAAACTCCCGATCTCCGCGCCGATGTCCTCATCAGCTATGATCTTCCGGAAAAAGCGATCGTTTATATGACACGATTCGCACGTGCGGACGAATATGCCCTGATCATCCTCGATGCGGAAGATCAAAAACGGTTGTATCCTATCGAACTTCTTAACGGGCGCACGATTGTCCAGGAAGTCGTCAAAGGGTTCGAACCCGATTTCGGAATTGCCGTAGACAATCAGCAAAAAGCCGAAGCAAAAGCCCGCAGAGAAGAGCGCGAAGCCCGCGAGGCGGAAAGTCCTAGAAACCGTGACAAAAAACCGATTCGTGATACGCGGCCAGAACGCAAACATGACGACGCACGCGGCGACAAACGCTCTTTCCGCGGTCAAGATGACGGCTTCAGCGCTAAAAAACAGCATAACGCCAAACCGCGATTTATCGGCAAAGACGAAAACGGAAAACCGATTTTCGAGGGAAAAACCCGGGAACGCAACCATTACATCGACGGAACACCTCGTTCAGACGCCGAGAAAGCCGCGAGAACCAAATTCGGCAGCAAACCGAAATTCTTTGGGGACAAAGGGAAACCTTCCGAAGATAAAAAAGGATTTGACGGAGAAAAAAAGCCCTACGGCGATAAAAAACCGTTTGGCGAGAAAAAAGCTTACGGAGACAAGAAACCCTACGGAGAGAAAAAATCATCCGGAGACAAATCTTCTTTCGGAGAGAAAAAACCGTTCGGTGAAAAAAAAGCCTATGGCGACAGAAAATCCTACGGAGAGAAGCCGTCATTCGGAGATAAAAAGCCTTACGGAGATAAAAAACCGTATGGAAACAAAAAAGCCCCCGAAGAGAAAAAATCTTCTGAAACGCCTGCCGCACCGAAGCGTCCTCCGCGCCGTATCGATGTAAAATCGTTTAAATCCCCGAAAGAGAAAGAATAATCACTTCTAAATCGATTGACTTTATGGTATATTAACGGAAACTCTATTACAATAGTTTTTTACGATTATATACGGGAGATAAAGAGTGGCAGGAATATCGACAAAAGGGAGTTACGGCCTCGCCGCCATGTATGAATTGGCACTCCATTACGGTCAGGGTCATCTACAGATCCGTGACATCGCCGACAAGGCAAACATTCCTTCAAATTATCTCGAACAGATCCTCTCAACACTCCGTAAAGAGGGGATGATCCAAAGTATCCGCGGAGCCGGCGGCGGTTACCTACTGGCAAAAGCTCCGAACCAGATTCAAGTCTATATGATTTTATTCGCACTGGAAGGAGAACTCTGCCTCCCAGCGGATGAAGGGGTACAACCCGTTTTGCACCTCTACTGGGAACGGGTCAAAGAGGAGATGCGCACCGTTTTTCATGAGACGCTCCAAGATCTCGTCGATAAAGGGAACGAGCTCAATCAACAGACGATGTATTTCATCTGAGTGCCTCGACACTCTTGGCCGCTTGATACAGCGGCAGCTCCCCGTGCAGTTTTACCACCTCTCCGAAAACAATCACTGCCGGCCCGTGTATCGTCGCAGCCGCTTTTTCGAGCCCATCGAGCGTCGTAACGACGCTTTGCTGGTCGGGACGCGACGCATTGGCGACAATGGCGGCGGGAAAATCGCCCGGTATTCCGACGGCGGATGCCGCTTCCGTAATCCGTCCCGCCAGACTCAACCCCATCAATACCACTGTCGTATGGTTCGGGATTTTCAGCAATTCGAGCCAATCGGTATTGAATTTCGAATCTTTCAAATGGGCCGATACGACCGAAAAGCTCGATGCATATCCCCGGGCAGTAGGAGGAATCCCAGCACAGGCGGAACCTGCAACACAGGAAGATATCCCGGCGATGACATCGACCTTGTATCCGTGTTGGAGCAGATATAAAGCCTCTTCGCTCCCCCGTCCGAAGATATAAGGATCGCCGCTTTTGAGGCGAGCGACACTTTTTCCCTGATCCGCATAAAAGGCGATCAACTCGTTGATCTTCTCCTGAGAAAGCGAATGGGCATTTTTTTGTTTTCCCACATAAATTTTTTGCGTCGTTTTCGGGATAACCTCCAGAATTTCGTCGCTGATCAGATGATCGTATAAAACCACCTCTGCCTCGCGGATAATGCGATAGGCTTTGAGGGTGAGCTGTTCGACGTCGCCCAGACCGCACCCGACTAAATAAACCTCTCCTTTTGGTATCGGAACCGACGGCTCCGTTTCAGCGGAGAGGGGATGTATAATTTTACTCATATGAGCCTCTTTACCGATGTATTAATAGCTTCCAACAACGCATCGATATCCTCGATACTCTGCGAATAATGGATGCTGATCCGCAGCCATCCCGGCCGCTCCTGAAACGGTGCATCATCGGCCAGACCAAGCAAATCATGCCCGTAGGGTCCGGCGCACGAGCACCCTGCCCGTGTTTGAAATCCTTCCGATTTGGATAAAACGCTGCATAGCACATACGGATCCAAATCCTGAATATTAAAAGAAGCGATACCGATATTATCGGCATTACGGCAACCGTAACAAATCGCCCCATCGATATTTCGAAGTCCTTCGATAAAACGACGGTACAAACTTTTTTTCCGTTTGGCGATCCACTCGAATCCCAATTCGTTGCGAAGCTGATACGCCAATGCCGCACGAATCAGCTGCAAAATACCGGGAGTTCCGGCGTCTTCGCGATCCTCTGCCTCTTCGATGAAATAATGGGACGTTCGGCTCACATACCGCACCGTCCCTCCGCCTGCAAATGTCGGTGTCGCATCGGCTGAGAGGAGACTTTTACGTATCGCCAGTAATCCGCACGATCCCGGTCCCCCCAACAATTTGTGGGGCGAGTAGAACATCGCATCATACAATTCGCACGGAATATTGATATACGGCGACGATGCCGCCGCATCGAAACATACCGTAGCACCGTAGCGACGTAACAACGCCGATATCTCCGCATACGGGGTAATCGTACCCGTCACATTCGATGCGATACAAAATGCTCCGATGATCTCCCGTTCCGCATTGGCGGCAAGGATCCGTTCCAGTTCTTTGAGATCGACCAACCCTTTCGCATTCAAACCGACCCGTACCGTCTCGCATAACGCTTCCCGGTAACTGATCTCGTTCGAATGGTGTTCGTAAGGGCCTACGATGACCAAGGGCATCGTATCCATCGGAGGCAGTTCACGATAACGTGCCCGCGTCGCAGGAGGGATATAAAGCCCCAGAATCTCCTGCAGTCTCTTCACCGCTCCCGTAGCTCCGCAGCCGCACGGCATTAAAGCAAACTCGGTATCAAGTCCGAGCAGCGTTTTCAAATGTTCCCGTGCTTCGCGGTAATAAGAATCTGTCTGAGCCGCCATCGACGCCTCTTTGGAATGGGTATTGGCATATGTTTCCAACACTTCCCTCATACGCGCTTCAATCGGCTCGTACGCCAATCCCGAAGCGGTAAAGTCAAAGTAACTTTTTTTATGTACGCCTATCGTGTTGCGTACGATCTGCTTGTATTTGTCCCCTTTTTCAAGAAGCGGGCGAAATAGTTGACTCATCGGCGTATTTCTCCCGTAAAAAATTTCCAAATCCCAGATTCGTTGTCGTATCGTATTCGCGGATCAACGATTCGATCAACGGAGCAACCTCCTCGGATGCTACTTTGACTCCGGTTTTGATCGAGAATCGGCTTTTTTCTCCTTCGAGATGGCCTCCGACGATCAGATCGAATCCTTTGAGACGTTCATCCCCCCGTTTCAGCACCGCTCCGGTAAATCCCAGATCCACGATGTGCGGATGGGCGCACGAGTTCGGACAGCCGTTGATACTGATACTGACCGGCTCGTCGAAATCGGGGAATTTCGCATTCAGATAACCGACGACATCGTATGCGAGTTCCTTGGTTTCACTGACGGCGAATTTACAAAAATCAAGTCCGGTACAGGCGAGAGTTCGCGCCTCAAAAACCGACGGATACGGTATGATTCCGACCGCTTTGAGCGTATCGATCAGAGGTTCCGTCGCATCGGAATGGACATTGACGATCACAAAATTCTGAGAGCTGGTCAACGTGATCCCCTCCGCACCGTACAATTCCAGAATCCGCCCCAATTTCAAAAGCTTTTCACCGCCGATTCGTCCACCGATCACGGCACAGCCGATCGTATTATGCGCTTTTTTCACACTCGGTGCGACACCGAAATGCCCTCTGCGCGGATATGGAGTAAAGGCGGCATGATCGAAGCGTTGAAGCGTGATCCCTGAATCCTTCTCCAACTCCTCGACGAACCGTTCTACACCCCATGCTTCCACCAAATGGCCAAGACGGGCTTTGGAACGGTTGTCACGGCGTCCTTCATCCCGATAGATTCGTGCGACCGATTCGGCCAAAGGGACGATTTCACTGCGCTCGATGTAGCCGATGTGATCGGCGATACGGCGGTTGCTCGCCTGCCCGCCGCCGACGCTCACGCTAAAACGGACTTTCCCGTCGGCATGTTTGACGGCAGTAAACGCCAAGTCCTGGACTTCATGGGAAATACAGTGTTTACTGCATCCGTTTACCCCGATTTTGAACTTGCGCGGAAGATTCGAAAATTCCCGATTCTCACGGTACAGATCGTTTAAAGCCGCAACGATGTCTCGTACGTCGTCAATCTGATCGGCATCGATTCCATTGATCGGACAGCAGACGATATTGCGGGGAACATCTCCCGATGCCCCGACCACACTTAGTCCGACCAAAGCGAGATGCCCCAATACATCCGGCAAATCCTCAATGGTGAGCCAATGGAACTGAACATCCTGCCGCGTCGTCAAATCGGCACTGTTACGTGCAAAATCTACCGATATTTGTCCCAGTACCGCAGCTTGTTTCGCATTCAAATATCCCCCGGCTACTTTGACTCTGAGCATATAATACTGGGTTTCGTCACTCTCATCTTGCAAAGTCTTGCTCTGAGTATACAGCCCGTACCATTTGAACCGGTCGATATCTTCGGGATCGATCGCTTCTTTTGTCTGTGCATAGCGGTAAACGTCCGCTATGACTGCCAATCCGTCTTTTTCGCGTTTGATGCGCTCGATACGTTCGGCTTTTGTTTCTGATGCCATCACAGCTCCTTTATACTATTGTCGCGGCATTCCAATGGGGGAAATGCTTTCGGATAAGAGCGTTTAGCTCTACTTCAAACGCACTGGCGCCTCTTTTATCTTCGTTTCCTGCGATTGCACTGCCTGTGATCATTCCGGCGGCAACCGTGTTGTTGGTAATCTTGTCGATGAGGATGAATCCTCCCATCTCACGGTTTTCATCGTACACGTCATACGCGATCGATTCACCCAAAATCAGACGGACGGAACCGATATCGTTCAGTTTCAAATGGTCGCTCTCCAATTGTTCTTGCGTATTGACATCCACGCGATAATTAATCGCATTGACAAAGACAGTCGTTACCGTCGAACCGCGCTTGAACAGATAGCTTTTCCCTGAAGTAAACGTCTCATCATCCATCCAGACCAGATTCGCTATCACCGAATCGCTTTGCGATATGGGTTCATCTGTTTTGGTCAATACGTTACCGCGGCTTATATCGATCTCTTCATTGAGAGTAAACGTTACGGCATCGGAAGCAGATGCCGTATCAAGATTGCCGTCATACGTGACGATCGCTTTGATGGTCGCCTGTTTTCCCGATGGATAAACCGTGATCCCATCGCCTACACTGATGGAACCGGACGCAATCGTTCCGCAGAATCCTCTGAAATCGAGATTCGGACGGTTGACGTATTGCACCACCATCCGAAACGGCGCGTCCGGACGGAGCGATGCGAGAGGCACTTCCTCCAAAATTGAGAGGAGCGTCTCCCCCTGATACCACGGAGTCCGTTCGCTGCGTGTGACGATATTATCCCCGTCCAATGCCGACATAGGGACGGTAAAGACCATTTTGATCCCAAGCTCTTCCGCAAATACGCGGTATTCATTGTTGATCCGTTCAAATACCTTTCGGTCGAAGTTGACCAAATCCATTTTATTGATCGCGACGATCACCGTCCGTATCCCTAAAAGACGGACAATATACGAGTGACGACGCGTCTGGGTGTCGATCCCGTAACGGGCATCGATCAGGATAATCGCTACATCGGCCGTCGATGCCCCCGTCGCCATGTTACGGGTATACTGTTCATGCCCCGGAGTGTCGGCGATGATGAATTTGCGCTTATCGGTCGAAAAATAGCGATACGCCACATCGATCGTAATCCCCTGCTCCCGCTCGCTTTGCAGACCATCCACCAACAATGCCAAATCGATTTTGTCACCGGTCGTCCCGATCCGTTTGCTCTCTTTTTGAAGCGTTTCCAAATGGTCTTCAAAAATCATTTTTGAATCGTGGAGCAATCTCCCGATCAACGTACTTTTCCCGTCGTCCACGCTGCCGCAGGTGATGAAACGGAGCAGCTCTTTGTGTTCTTGCGTATGCAGATAGCTCTCGATATCGGTCGCTATCAGTTCGGATTGATGTGCCATTAGAAATATCCTTCTACTTTTTTCTTTTCCATTGATCCGGCCTGATCCGAATCGATCAGCCGCCCTTGCCGTTCGGACGTTTTCGTCAACAGCATCTCCTGGATAATCTCCGTCAGAGTCGAAGCGCTGCTCTCGACCGCTCCTGTGAGCGGATAGCAGCCCAGCGTACGGAAACGGACACTCTCGATTGTCGGGGCTTCCCCATCTTCGAGAGGAAAACGCTCGTCATCCACCATGATCTTCACTCCGTTGCGCTCGACCACCGGACGCGGTGCCGAGAAGTAAAGCGGCACGATCGGTATGTTCTCCAAATGGATGTATTGCCAGATATCCAACTCCGTCCAGTTCGAGAGGGGAAAAACCCGGATACTCTCGCCCTGATGAATTCGGGAGTTATAGATATTCCACAGTTCCGGACGCTGATTTTTAGGGTCCCAACGGTGATTTTTGTCCCGGAATGAATATATCCGTTCTTTTGCACGGCTTTTCTCTTCGTCCCGTCTCGCCCCTCCGAACACGGCATCGAATTCATAATAGTTCAACGCCTGTTTCAATCCTTCGGTTTTCATGACGTCGGTATAGACCGAACTTCCGTGGGTAAAGGGGGTAATCCCTTTTTCTACCCCTTCGGCATTCACATGGCTCAACAGCGTCAAGCCCAGCTCTTTAACCCGGCGATCCCGAAATTCGATCATCTCTTTAAACTTCCACGTCGTATCGACATGAAGCAGCG
>NZ_CALDDG010000125.1 GCF_937936435.1 uncultured Sulfuricurvum sp.
GCAACTGATGTTCCAGCTCGACACAGTACACCTGTGCCATGACTCTCGCCATAGCACTGTATTTTTCGCTGATCCCTTTATACGGCTCGAATACCGTGAAGGTCTCTTTTGCAAGTCCTTTTGCCGCATAGCGCTGCGCTTGATCCACCACTGCGTTCCATTGCCGCTCCAGCACCTGGGCTTCGGGAGTTTCGTACAAAAGAGGATAAGAGGCCAAATATGAAAATGCATTGACGAGATTATTGGAAGCGATAGCATCGTAGAAAAGATGTTTGACACGGATCGTATCGGTCATCTCTTGAGCTTCTGCGGCATAATCGGGAAATGCAAGGAGAATTTCGCATGCTTTCCGTGCAGCTGCATAATCGCCTTCCTTATACCCCTTATGTGCCTGAATATAGAGCTTATCGGCGTAATCCATAATCGCCGTATACTCTGAAAACTCTTTTAAAAACGGATGCATCTTGATCAAATCGAAAAACTTGACGAAATCGCGCTGAGCGATCATCTTTTTCATAAATTCATACATTCTGCTTTGTTCGAATAGCTGTTGGATCAAAACGGTTTTATCCGATATTCCCCGATACGGCGCCAGTACTTGACGTGCCTGTTCCTCTCCGTTGGGGGTCAAAATGAGTTCCTGCGCTTTTAAAAAGAGTTTTTTCCATCGGATTTCCATCTTTCGATACGGTTCGGAATCTTGAAACGATGGATACTGTTTCGCCATCGAATAAGCCAGCGGAAAGCGGCTCTCGTTGACATACGTTTGGAATTGGGCGTATTTCTCGTAAGAACGGAGCATTTGAGTAATCAAGGCATTTTTCTTCGAAATACCGGCAAAGGTGTCTAAGAGCTCTTTTGCTTTTGCACGCTCGTTTTTTTCAAGCAGAATACGCGCTTTTTCCAAAACATCGGCCCATATGCGTTCCGCGGCATCGTAAGGCTTAGAATACTGCAGGATCGGATTTTCTTCGAGCTTATCGTAAAACTCTTTATAGTAACCGTCGTGCAAAAGCTGCATCAATGCCTTCTCGTCTCCGAAAAGCGAATATATTTTCACGTTTCCTTCTGTTGTCCCTATCGCGAGGCGAAACGGGTCGTCAAAAAAGGCCAAGGAGGTGATCGATTCGGCCTCTTTGATATAACGTTGCTTGATTTGTTCTAATGTCTGCAGATCATATAGTCCGATATACCCCAGTTTAGTCGCGACAAACGCAAAACGTTTGTCACTGCTGACACACATCGTCGTCAAATCATCATTCATTTTCGGAAGCCGTTTGATCACTTTGGAATTATGCATATCCCAAACAATCAATCCCCCCTCTTTATCCGCAGAAAGGAGTCTTGCTTCGGGGAGGAAAATGATTTTAATGACCGCAGAAGCGTGACCGTTCAGCCTCAAAGGGTGTTTCATCGTTGCAAGATTGAGCAGGCTGATGCTACGGTCGTAACTCCCCGTAGCGATCCACTGCCCGTTTTCGCTAAAGGCGACGGCAGAGATAAAATCGGCATGCGGCGGCATAGAAAACGCTAAACGCGCCGTTTTAAGAACCCACGCAAAGACTTTCCCGTCTTGACCGCAGGTCACGCAATAACGGCCGTTCGGGTCTATTCCAACACTCTCGATCTCGCCTTGATGGCGGCCGACTTTATAAAGAAGTTCTTTTTTGGCGACGCTAAAAGATCGGAAGAGCGTCGTGTAGGGTAAGAGTGTAGATCTCGGTGGTCGCCGTAT
>NZ_CALDDG010000126.1 GCF_937936435.1 uncultured Sulfuricurvum sp.
TGGGCGATGACATCGATATGACGTGTAAGATGGGAAGTGAAAAACACGGAGTTCCGGTTGTTCCCGTTCACGCACCGGGATTTGTCGGAAGCAAAAATCTCGGTTCGCGTTTGGCCGGGGAAGCGGTACTCGAACATCTGATCGGAACGAAAGAGCCGGAACACACGACACCGTATGATATCAATCTGATCGGCGATTACAATGTTACGGGCGATATGTGGCAATATCTTCCCCTATTTGAAAAAATCGGTATTCGTATACTTAGCTCCATGAGCGGCGACGGACGTGTCGGCGACATCCGCTGTGCTCATCGGGCCAAACTCAATGTCATCGTATGCGCCAAATCATTGATTACGTTAACCCGAAAAATGCAAGAACAATACGGTATTCCTTGGATTTCCGTTTCGTTTTACGGAAAACGCGATACCACTTTCGCCATTCGTGAAATCGTCAATGCATTGGGGGATCCTGAACTGATCGCACGGGCCGAAACGGTTATTGCTGAAGCCGAAGCGGAGTTGGAAGGGAAATTGGCGCCGTATCGTGAATTGTTTGCCGGTAAAAAAGCGGTTTTGAACACGGGTGGAAATAAGGCATGGTCAATCGCTTCGGGATTGCAGGATTTGGGAATCGAAGTGGTAGCGACCAGTGTTGCCAAATCGACGCAGGATGATATCGATAAAGCACGCGAATATCTGGGTGAAAACGGCGTGTTGATGACAAAACCGGCTGCAGAGCAAGCCAAAGTCATCGATTCTACGGGCGCGCATATCTTGCTTGCCGGAGGGCGCAGTCTTTATACTGCGATTAAGAAGAAAATCTCGTTTATCGATGTCAATCAAGAGAAAAAAACGAGTTACGGCGGATACAACGGATTGCTTAATCTGGCGGAAGATTTGAAATATGCGTTTCGTAATCCCGTATTTGCCAATGTCGGGAAACCGGCTCCGTGGGAGAATTGATTTTTTGTTTCAAATAGCAATATAATTTCGCCATGTTGTTTGAAAGGTATGAATGATAGATTGTGAAAACTGTGAATCGGGACTTCCCCAAGATATTTTGATGAAAATTATCAAAGCACAGACAAAAATCGTCAAGATCGGTCATGAAATCAGCCATGTAATGAATGAAGTGGTTAAAAGTGCGATGGAATTGACGGCGAGTGACGGAGCGACGATTGAATTGTCCGAAAACGGGGGAATGATTTATCGTGCCGTTGTCGGAACACTTGAACCTTTTTTGGGGTTTAGCGTTCCGGTCGGCAATAGTTTATCCGGCTTATGTGTTAAAAATGGGCAAATACTTTATAGTGAAGATACGCAAAATGACGAACGGGTAGATAAAAAGGCCTCAAAAATTGTAGGGGCTGAATCTATGGTCGTCGTACCGCTTAAATACGGCGAACATAATGTTGGTGTATTGAAAGTCATCTCTTCGAAAAAAAAATACTATGACAATCAGACAATTTGTATTTTGTCGATGATGGCAGAAACCATGGGTGCGGCTATGTATCATTCAGGTGAATATTCGATCGATGAACTATTACTTAGAGCAACGAAAGACTCCATGACCGGAGTCGATAATCGTGCTTCGTTTTATGAAAAATTGCGATTATCGTTTTCCAAGCCGGCTGTCATCGGATTGATGATCGTCGACATGGACGGGCTTAAAACGATCAATGACACTTATGGACACCGTGCAGGCGATGAAGCGATAAAAGAATTAGCGTTACGTTTAAAAAAAGCTTCACGAAACGGTGATATTATTGCCCGCTTAGGAGGAGATGAGTTTGGCATTATCATATCTTCCGATGAGCCTATCGAAACGATAGAAGCGATTTTAGACCGTTTTCGAGATGCACTTTCCGGACCTTATTATTTTGAGGGAACACCTTTGAATTTTGGTGCAAGTATAGGCTTTGCTATTTATCCCGATGATGCTATTGATATGACCGATTTAATCGATTTAGCGGATAAACGGATGTATGAGTCCAAAAAACTTCGAAAATCGATACGGTAACGATTCCAAATAAAAATATCATCGAAGAATTACCCCTCAAAACTTCGGTGATAAAGTCGTTGCAATGCGGTACGATATGTGAGTTTCTTGAAAGCGCTGTCTGAGGTTATCGAAGCGATTTAGAAAAAAGCCCCGAAAGAGTAACGAACAAGTAACTTTCTCCTCTTATAATAATCTAAATACGTCCCAAATAGCCTTTCTCGCACACTTCTTGCATCACTGTTTTGAATAAGGAGTCGTTATGGAATTCTCCCTCTCTCGTCACGAACATAAACCGCTTCAGGTCAATCCGATCAAACACTCCCAGCCGATGGGGGCGACGCTCGCATATCTGGGCGTTAAGGGGTGCTTGCCGCTCATGCACTCGGCGCAGGGATGCGCGTCATATACCAAAGTCTTTTTCACGCGTCATTTCAATGAACCGATTGCCATTCACAATACCTCCGTCAGCGATATTACGGCTGTTTTGGACGGAGGAGACTATTCGATTTTGATGGCTATCGAAAATATTCAGAATAAAGAGAAAAATATGAAACCGAGTATGATCGGTTTACATACGACCGGATTGACCGAGACCAAAGGGGATGACGTCCGGGGTGTGGGAACACACATCGAGATACCCTATGTATTCGTCAATACTCCCGATTACGAGGGAGGGCTGGAAAGCGGATGGGCATTGACCGTCACTGCTATGATTGAGCAGCTCACCGAATCTGCATCGACGGTAAAACCTAATAAGTTGGTTATTTTGCCGCATGTCAGCTTGCAGCCGATCGAGATCGAAAAAATCAAAGCGGTATGCGAAGATTTCGGATTTGAAACGTATGCGCTTCCCGATCTTTCGACTTCGCTTGACGGATATTGGGAAGAGGGGCAGGGTAAATTAGCCAACGGCGGTATTACCGTCGATGAGATAAAAGCTCTCGCTACTTGTGCGACGGTGATTTCGATCGGACAGTCGATGAAAAAATCGGCTGAAGCTTTACGGAAAAAAAATCCTTCGATGGAACATATTCACTTCGATCATTTGATGGGATTGGATCAGAATGACAAATTTGTCGGTGCCCTTATGAAAATCCGACATACCGATCCTAAGCCGATGATTAAGCGGTGGAGATCGCGCTTGCAAGATGCGATGCTGGACAGCCATTTTCTTATCGGGAGTTCCCATTTCGTCATTACGGGCGAACCGGATATGCTTAGCGGATTATGTGCATTGATCCGAAGTGTCGGCGGGACGATCGATGCCGCCGTATCAACGACGTTTAGCGATGTTTTACACACCATAGAAGCGGAAAACGTCTTTGTCGGAGACTTGGAAGATGCGCGCCGTTTCTTCGATAACGCGGATATGGTCATCAGTAATTTTCATGCAGAACGAATCTTGCACTCATACCATAATACAGCACTTGTAATCCGTGGATTTCCTAATTATGAAGAGTTAGGCAATCAGCTAAAAAATGATCAGCTGTATGAGGGAAGCACGTACTTTTTGTTCGAAATCGCTAACGAATTGAGAAAGGTCAAACATGAACACTAAAATTACAATAGAAGGGAACGGGACAATGGAAAATGCTTTAAAAGTTGCTTTTGCAACCAAAGATATGGAAGAGATCAACGCCCATTTCGGCGGAGCAAAAGAGTTTGTAGTCTATAACGTTTCCAAAGACGGATTCAGCCTCTCAGAAGTGATCAAAACCGATACCAATGATGTTGAAGATGATGATAAAACCGATTTTCGTGTTCGTGCATTGAAAGGTATCAACATCATGTATTGCGAAAGTATCGGGGGAACGGCAGCGGCAAAAGTCATCCGTGCCGGAATCCATCCGATGAAAGTCAACGAACCGACATTGATCGAAGATGTTCTTAAGTCGTTGGTTCAAATGATCAACGGCAATCCTCCGCCATGGGTAAAACAAATTATCCAGATGCAAACGCCTCACGACGTACGGCAGGATCGATGGCAGGCTGAGAGTTAAGCTGCTTTTGCCGGGGAAAACTCGGCGAGAACATATATCATAAAACAGAGGAAGCAAAATAATGGAAGCAGAAACAACTATGAGCCCGTTTGGGATGGAGATCGTACGTCAGATTCGTGCACTGGATCAATTCGGTAACTGGGCAAGAATCTCGGATGAAGAGTTGCTTGTTAAAAAGTATGTCAAAACCAAAGAAGAACTCAAAGCGGTTCCATTGATCGCAGATATCGACGAAATGATGATTAACGACATCAAAATGATCTATAAAGCGATCGCTTTGTCATTTGAACGTCAAACGGGTGTCGTCTGTAACGTTATCATGGAAATGAGCCATGAAGGTTTCGGGCGCTGCGCGGTCATCGCAGATCGTATCTGTATCGTTAATAAATATTTTAAAGACGCACACCGTTTCAGCTATCGAACGCTTGAAGCGCTTTTCGAAGACGGAGATAAAACGTTGCAAAGCGCAATGGATATCTACGCAGAATATAAACCATGCATTAAACAAAACTAAAGGGGTAACATATGGCAAAAATCGGTATTTTTTTCGGTAGTAGCAGTGGTGTCACACGCGGTGCGGCAGAACTTTTACAAGAGCAGCTTTCGGGAGCGGAACTGATCGATATGGAAGAAGATTATGACGGGCTCGATCAGTTCGATGATTACGATGTTCTACTGATAGGATCATCTACATGGGGACAAGGTGACCCTCAGCGTGACTGGGTTGATCCTTTGTACGAATTGGATAACGACCGTCCCGATTTAAGCGGTAAAAAAGTTGCCTTCTTCGGTGCCGGCGATCAAAAAACGCATGGAGAGCATTTCTTGAGCGCTCTTGGAAAAATGCATGACCTTTTTGTGGGGCTCGGTGCAACCGCATACGGATCTATCCCGACCGCAGGATATGAATATGAATTTTCTCTTGCGGAAAAAGACGGAAAATTCTGCGGATTAGGAATCGACGACGTCAATCAAGAAGATTTGACTGAAGAGAGAGTTGTCAGTTGGGCAAACCAATTAAAAAGTGAAATGGGCTTGTAGACTGAAAGTTGCATAGTACATTGAACAAGGAGTATACGATGGGAACGTTAGCTGAATTTCAAAAAATAACCGATACTGAGGATTTTTTCGATTTTTTCGACCTCCAGTTCGATGAGCGTCTTGTGAACTCAAAACGTTTTCATATCATGAAAAAATTTGGTGAGTTGGTCGAAAAAGCCAACGGACATGATATGGGAAGCGATGAAAAATTACTTGAGTACTATAAATTCGCTTTGATTACGGTCTATAAAAATTTCGAAAACGGCTACAGCCCATCGGCGGCAGATGTGTGGGCAATGTTTGACAAACCGAGTGCGTGCGGTACGTGTTCGACATCAAGTAGTTGTAACGATGTAGAGGAGGTCAGTCATGGAGTCCACGCCTGCACAAGCCAAACAACCATCAGCTTCTGATTTTTTAGAAAAAAGGGCCGATTCGGCACAAGCCGATTTAGAGGCATCTGAGCATGACAGTGAATCAATGCCTATTAACAATGAGGCACGTAAAACGAATCTTTACAAAATGTCAACGAAGGATGAAATCCTTCCGTTATTTCGTATCGGCGAACGGGTTCGACTAACGAAAGCGATCCGAAATGACGGTACGTATCCCCACGCTAAAAACGGAGACGTTCTGGTTGAAGCGGGGGCGGAAGGGTATGTCCGAAAAATCGGAGATTTTTTACAGACAATACGTATTTATGAGGTCAATTTCATCGAAGAGGGACTTATTTTCGGTTGCCGTGAAGCGGAACTTGAAAGTGCGATCGAAGATGACGGCTACGATGAAGTGGCCGAGGAATTAAAATGGTTAAAAGAACATCGCGCCAAGCGAGCCGCCGAACAAAAGGCGCAATCTCAAGAAGGGGAGGAGTAATTCACTTTTTGGGATTTGTGCAAGCTGTATAAGACGTGAATGCCATGAGCGTGTCATACGGCAAAATTTGAGGAGGTTAAGATGGTCAATGTTATTTTCTGCGGCTTCGGTGAAGGCCAAGACAAACGTGTTTTTGCTAAAGCAGGTGATGTTCTGCTACGTGTTGCGCAAAGCAACGGTATCAATATCCCTACGGATTGTAAAGACGGTATGTGCGGAAGCTGTGCTGTTCGTGTCGAAGAAATCTCAAATGATGAAACAATAGCTTCAACAACCGAAGACTATTCATCTAAGGGTCAAGCTGTCTATATGGACGACAAAGAGCTTGAAACTCTTGTAAACATGGGTGCAATCACTAAAAAAGAAGCTGAAATCGCTCAACAATTCAATCGTCCTACTCCGGTTCGTTTGGCTTGTCAATGTGCGGTTAAAAATACTTCTATTTTGGTAAAACCGTTTAACTAATAAAGCTATTGCTCTATTGGCAGAATGTATATCAAGACATCTAAAATCATTAGTGCTCTTCGGAGCGGTATCTAAACGGACTGGTTTCGTTTAGCGTAAACATCATAATATAAAAGGAGTTGGGATGACAACACGTGTAGAAATTATGAATGACTTTTTGGCGATCAACGTCCATCCGGGCAAAACGATCCAAGATATCGTAGAAGCTTCAGGAAGTGCGCTTCCGTTCGGCTGCCGTGACGGTGAATGCGGTACTTGTGTCGTAATGATCGAATCAGGCATGGAGTATATGAGCGAAATCAACGAAAAAGAGAAAGCTGTTCTCAAAACTGTCGGTGAAACTAGCCCTAAAGCTCGTCTTGCTTGCCAAATGAAAGTAGTCGCGCCAAACGGATTGGTACGTATTAAATACTAATCTTCTCCCTTTTATTCAGCTTCGGCTGAATAAATTGCCTCTTTTTTAATCATATCTCTGCCTAAAAAAGCCCTATAATGTTACTATGAACAAGATATGCAGTCAATGAGACCGTTGAACTGATTTTAGGTAAAAATAATGCAAACAACACTTTCATATAAACAGAAACAATTACCAAGACTATCGATGCAGACTTGGCTGCCGCTATTACAATGCTCGTTGAATGATTTGGAAAAACATTTGCAGGTTATTACCAACGAAAATCCCTGTTTGGAAGTAAAATCGGGTTTTGAGCAGTCCAATGCACAAGCCGGAGGTTCGGCAGCTTACGGTGCATTTCAAAATTACGTTTCGAACGCTTCGAGCGATCAGATAGAGTGGCTCAGTATTTCGGCGACGTCGCTATACGAAAAATTGGACGAACAGATCGTAGCTCCACTTTTCCCGACCCCGATTTCACAAAAAATTGCGCGTCAGATCGTTTACTATATCAGTGACGAGGGGTATTTTGAAGGGAGTGTCGAAGAGATCGCCAAGCAGTGTGATACCGATGCCCATACGGTTGAACGGGTACGTCAGCGTTTCGCTCATCTCGAACCTTCAGGTGTCGGTGCAGTCGATTATAAAGAGTCGTTTCTATTTCAGCTGAACGATTTTGAATTGGATGATGAATTGAGTATTTTGCTCAGTGCGATGATTTTGCAATTTGATAAAATGGAAAAGTTTATCAATCATCCGAGACTCCATGACGCTAAACATATTTTGCAGCATCTTAAAAATCCTCCGGCTTTGGAGTACATGGAACCGGAAGCACAGATTACCCCTGACTTGTTTATCGAATTCATCGGTTCAGAACTCAATATTCGGATCAATCATGCGTTTTATCCCGATTTACAGGTCAATATGATCGACAAATACGATAATTTTGCAAAACAAAAATTCAAAGAAGCCCGTGAATTGGTCAAATTGCTGGATCTGCGTAAGGCGACTTTATATAACGTCGCTTTGGTTCTGATCGAGAAACAATATGCCTTCTTTATGGGGGGAGAACTTAAACCGCTTCGCCTCCAGGACGTGGCGGATGAGCTCGGCTTCAATGAATCGACGATTTCACGTGCGATCGCCGATAAATACATACAGACGGAGCGAGGGCTTTATGCGTTTAAAGACTTCTTTTCAAACTCTATCGGCGAAGTATCGACTTCGGAGATCAAACATTTTCTCCAACGCCTTGTGAGCAGCGAAAATAAGGATGATCCGTTCAGCGATAAAACACTCCATGAGATGATCGAAGAGCGTTTCGGGGTTAAAATGGTACGTCGCGTCATCGCGAAATATCGTCAGGAACTCGACATTCCCTCCTATAAAGAGCGGCAGTTTCTATACAAACTTGAGCTCCTGTAGGGAGCTTTCGCGCCTTTTCCCCGATTTTTAACGAATTTTATAGCTTCTTTCTTTTATAATGTCCTAATTTTTTTCGGTTATATTCCCAACATTTATTTCGTAGATCGGAAGAGCGTCGTGTAGGGAAAGAGTGTAGATCTCGGTGGTC
>NZ_CALDDG010000127.1 GCF_937936435.1 uncultured Sulfuricurvum sp.
TCCTTCGAAGTAATGGGGTCACGACAGGTTTGAGCGGTATCATGAATGCGGCGGATATTTATAATCGTGTTGAGGCCTTAAAGGTTCCGAAATGCCGCGTATTATTTGCCAGCACGGGGGTCAAAGGGGACGAATTTAGAGCTTCTTATTATATCGATGAATTGCTGGCCCCTAACAGTGTCAATACGGCTCCGATCGCTACAATCGATGCGTATGTCGCAGGAAATGACAAATCACTTAAATTGCCGTTGGCATCGTCTGTAATCGTATCGCATCAGCAAAAAGTTATACAGGCCGATGTCGATATGGATCGGGTCATCGACGAGCAGATCAGGGAAGGATTGGAAGCTTTTAAAGTTGCATTTACTGAAATCCTAAACGCATTGGAGTAAACATGAATAATCCGGAAATTCACCAAACGAATATCAGCGAACTGAATTTTGAAGTTTTAAAAAAGATTCGCGGGTATTTGCGTCGAATGGTCGATGCGGGGGGAAGTGACCTGCATATCAAAGCAAATGCGGTTGTCCGTGCCCGCATTAACGGGGAGATCATTCCCCTTTCCGGAGAGATACTCTCAAAAGACGACGCACTCATTTTTGCGAAAGAGTTGCTTCGTACCCGTTTTCCGGAATTGGTTGAAAAAAAAGAGCTTGACTTGGTCTATCCGTTCGATGAAAACACCCGTTTTCGTATCAATATCTTTTTTCAAATGGAAGGTATTTCTGCCGTCTTCCGGTTGATTCCCGTCAAAATTTTAACGGTGGATGAATTGGGCTTGCCGGAAGTCGTGCATCGCTTTGCCGAAATGGAGAGGGGACTGGTTCTGGTGACCGGGGTTACGGGAAGCGGTAAGTCGACAACACTGGCAGCATTGATTAATGAGATCAATTGGAAACGCCGAAAGCATATTATAACGATTGAAGACCCGATCGAGTTCGTTCATAAAGATCGTAAATGTATCGTCAATCAGCGCAGTATCGGACAAGATACGTTGAGCTTCGGAAATGCATTGCGTGCCGCATTGCGTGAAGACCCCGATATTATTTTGGTCGGGGAGATGCGGGATGTCGAGACGATTGAAATCGCGTTGCATGCAGCCGATACCGGGCATCTTGTATTCTCGACACTGCATACGTTGGATGCGAAAGAGACGGTAAACCGGATTATTTCCGTATTCCCGACTGCCGAACAGAATCGGGTAAGGATGACACTCTCTTCCGTTATCAAAGGGATTATTTCTCAACGGCTCATTCCGACAGTCGAAGGGAAGCGAACGGCGGCATTGGAAATTTTGATACGAACGCCTCGTATCGAACAGTTGATTGCTGAAAATCGGGACGTAGAGATTCCCGATACGATTGCCGAAGGAAAAGAACTCTATAAATCCCAAACATTCGATCAGGGGATTTTAGACTTGTATCTGTCAGGTAAAATTTCACGTGACGATGCGCTCTCTTATGCGACTTCCGCATCTGACCTGCGCTTGAAAATGGAAGGACTAAGTACAACCATTGACAAGGATAAATTAGGGGTTGATGACGGACCGAAAGAGTTTAAAGAAGAAGACTTTATCGGATTAAAAGAGTGATTTAGAATATTTTTAGGTTTTTTTAAGTATAATCCGTCCCATTTTATTTGAAGGACATGATTATGTTAGAAGGCATCGTAAGAGAGAGTATTGGCAAAGCTGCTACAAAAGCATATCGCCGTGATGGTTATCTTATCGCCAACATTTACGGAAAAGGGCTTGAAAACGTTCACGCCGCGTTCAAAATGAACGACTTTATCCGTACTGTGCGCAATAAAGAAACAGTAGCGTTTTCTGCAAATGTAGGAGGCAAAGAGATGAACCTTGTCGTTCAAGGGTATGAGTCTCATCCGGTTTCAGGAAATTTGTTGCATGTTGATTTGATGATTGCACAGCCGAATGTTGTAACACACTATCATGTACCGGTAAAAGCGGTAGGAACTCCGGTCGGTTTGAAAAACAAAGGGATGTTGTTTGTTGCGAAAAAACGTCTTCGCGTTAAAACATCTATCGAAAATCTTCCTACATCTATCGAAATCAATGTCGCTCCGCTTGACTTGGGTGATTCGGTATTGGTTCGTGATTTACCGCGTCTTGAGAACGTAACATTTACCGATTCAGATCGCGTATCGGTTCTTAGTATCATCAAAGCGAAATAATAATGCTGATCGTCGGACTGGGAAACCCCGGATCGACGTACGCATCGACCCGTCATAACGTCGGGTTTATGGTGATCGACGAGCTTTGCCGTCGCCATAGTGTGCAGAATGTTTCAAAGAGCTCCTTTGAAGGGGAGCTGTTTAAAATGGGATCACATTTTCTTCTGAAACCCACAACGTATATGAATCTATCCGGTCGCTCTATCCTTGCCGTTAAAAACTTTTATAAAGTCGATGAAGTAATTGTAATCCATGACGATCTTGATTTACCGTTTGGCGCATTACGGTTTAAAAAAGGGGGCGGTCACGGAGGGCATAACGGATTGAAATCGGCCGATGGAGCTATCGGTGCCGATTATGTCCGTGTCCGAATGGGGATCGGAAAACCCGAACATAAATCGCAGGTGGCGGATTACGTTCTTCACGCGTTTAATCCTGAAGAGGGGAAAAAACTTCCGATTTGGATTCAAAATGCCGCAGATGCGGTAGAGATGCTTTTGATAAAAAACGTGGAAGAAGTTGCTTCAAAGTGTTCCATAAAAGGATAGCCTTATCGCTTCTTAGGGTGATTTGGGTACAATAAATTCCAATTTATTTTACATTAGGCTCTTATGCTCGCTTTTATTACACTCTCATCTCTTTATCTCCGCTATTTCCTCATCATTATGATCGCATTGAGTACATTTATGGTGGGATTCGATTTGATGGATAACGGTTCGGAACTTCCCCATTCAGCCAATTTAGTGCTGATTTACACGATGTATAAGTACTTCTACGCCGTAGATATGATGCTTCCCATCTCTTTGGTCTTTGCAATGATCGCTTCACTGGTAGAGTTGATCCGATCCAATGCACTGGCTGCGTATTACGCCATCGGGTACTCCAAAGTTCGGGTTATGGCCCCCTTTGTGACGGTTGCAGGGATCATGGTGGGTATATATATTGCTTTGCATACGACCAATTTTGCCCGTGCGAATGAGTTTGCCGATAATCTTAGAGAGACGTCGGAGTTTATCCGTCCGACGAGTAACCTTTTTTTCACCCATGAAG